>NZ_JBILQX010000141.1:0-9353 GCF_044372965.1 Elstera sp.
TTGTACCCGGTCATGAAAACTATCTGCGAGCCCTAACCGTTCCGCCCGGCGGCGCTCCCCGGAAAGGCGGCGCTCGGCTTCCGCTTGGTCGTTGAGGTCGCGAACCTGCTGGGCATTGCGCCGGAAGATCGCCAAAGCCCTCGCCATCCGGGCGAGTTCGTCCTGGCCATGAACCCGGATTTCCGTCTCCAGCGCCCCGGCGGCAATCTGCTCGGTCGCTCGAACCAACCGGTCCAAACGGCGCAAGAGAATGCGATGGATCACGACCCAGGCGATCAGAAGGGCCAAAATCAGGCTGCCGACCGCTGCCGCAATCAAGCGCTGATAGCTTTCGCTCAAAACCGCCGAAACCTCGGCGGCTTCCGACAGGGCCGCTGCATTCACCTGAGTTCCGAGAACGGAAACAGCGGTTGAAATGGCGACTGCGGCCTGGCGAACCTCGGCCAACTGCTCTGGCAAGGCCTGAGCAGCGTCAATATCGCCCTGGCGCACGACGAATAGCCCCTGCGGCCCCTCACCCAGTTTCAAAAACTGCCCGACCGGCCCAGCGAGATCAGGCTCGTTGAGCGCTTCCAAAGCCGCCCGCGTTGCGCTGACGGCATCGGGAAACTCCCGCTTCAACTGCCCAAAATCGCGCGGCTCGCTAACGTCAAGCGCCTGCCCCAAGAGAGCGCGGACTTGCCCCGAGGCCGCGAGCAGACGAAAAGCCTGCGCTTGCCGGGCGACAGGCGCGCTCGGCCCCGGCGTCAGCACCCGCTGAAGCTCGCCGTAGCGGCGCTCCAGATCGGCCTGGAGCGCTAGGCGGCGCGGTTGGGTTTCCAGGCGTTTTTCGACCGTCGAATCGAGTTCCCCCAGCGCCTCGGCCAAGGTCTTCCGGCCCGCGCGCAAATCATCGAGAGGCAGGCCAAAGGGATCGAGCCGCGACACCGCGTCATCAAGGAGCCGACCTTGTTCTTCGAGGTCCGCGATCGTCTCTCCGCGCTCCATTTGCCGCCGCGTTCCCGCCAATTGCGGCGCGAGCGCTACAATCGCTCCGCTACGCGCTGCGACATCCTGGGCCAGTAGCGTCACTGGCAGGCTTTTTTCGGTAATCTGGGTTAGGCTTTGCTCGATCCGGGCAAAGGCAAACAGGCCCGTCGCGCTCGCCGCCACGGTTAAGGCAACGATAGCCAGCAGCGAGAGGAAGAGTTTCGCCCGCACGCCCGCCCACAGCGGGGTTTGTACGGCGCGTGCCGATGCGGCATTGGGAAGAGACATGATAGTCGGTCCTTTGGACTGCGGGGGCTCACGCCCCCGGCAGCAGGGTAACGCCGTGGTTATGCAGGCTTAGGTGCGCGGTTGCGCCGGAGGGCAGCGCTGCGGCGAGATCGGCCCCAATGGCGAAGATTTCGCCAAACTCACTGACCAGGTGATATTCGATATGCGAGCCCAGATAGGTCGCCTTCTTCACCTCGGCCGGGGCCGAATTCGGCAGCGCGTCCGCCGACAGCCGAATCGCCTGCGGCCGCACCGCCAGCGTCACCGCGCCGGGGGCTAAATCGCGGTGGGGAAGGGTCAGCGTAAGCCCGCCGAGCCGCACTTTCCCCAAAGTATTATCGTCCCGCGCCATCAGTTCGGCGTTCAGCAGATTGGCCCCGCCGATAAAATCGGCAACGAAGCGATCCACGGGCCGCTCGTAGAGATCCGCCGGGCTGCCTTCCTGGGCGATCACCGAGCGGTTCATCACAATCACCCGGTCGGATACGGCCAGAGCCTCTTCTTGATCGTGGGTGACATAGACCGAGGTCAGGCCGAGCGACTGTTGCAGGTCGCGGATATCATCGCGCATCCGGCGGCGCAGCTTGGCGTCGAGATTGCTCAGGGGCTCGTCGAACAGCAGCACCTCCGGCTCCAGCACCAGGGCGCGGGCCACCGCGACGCGCTGCTGTTGCCCGCCCGAGAGTTCAGAGGGTAAGCGGGCCTCATATCCGGCAAGGCCAACGAGCCGTAACCCTTCGCGCGCCTTCGCCTCCGCCTCACCTTTGGGGGAGCGCCCGAGCGTTAGCCCATAGGCGACGTTCTGAAGCACGCTCATATGGGGAAACAGGGCATAGGATTGGAACACCATCGTCACGTCGCGCTCGGTCGCGTGCAACCGGGTAACATCCTTACCGCCGATGAGAATTTGCCCGTCGGTCGGAAACTCCAAACCGGCAATCATCCGTAGCGTCGTGGTCTTGCCGCAGCCCGACGGGCCGAGCAGCGTGACCAGCGTGCTGGGGGCGATGGTGAAAGACACCGAATCGACCGCCTTCACCGATCCATAAGCGCGGGTAACGGCGCGGAATTCCACACCCGCCGGGCGCGATTTGAGACTGTTCATGCGGCTTTCTCCACAATAGCGGGGGTTGCCGAAGCAACGGGACGGCGGCCGATACGGCGCTCGCCGACGACGAGTTGGATAAGGCCAATGGCCAGAGCCATCAGCACGATCAAAGCCGAGCAATAGGCAATGGCGAGGCCGAAATCACCCTGCTCGACGCGCCCGACCACATAGGCCGTCGCCAGTTCATATTTCGCGCTGACCAGGAAGATGACGGCGCTGATCGAAGTAATCGCCCGCACGAAGCTATAGACCAACGAGGCGACAATGGCGGGGCGCAACAGCGGCAGGATAACGCGGCGCAAGGTGGTGGCGCTGCTCGCGCCCAGCGTTTGCGAGCATTCATCCAGGCTGCGGTCGATCTGGCTCATCGCGGCAATCCCGGCGCGGATGCTGACGGGCATATTGCGGAAGACGAAGCAGATGACGAGGATGGCGAACCCGCCCGTCAGTTCAATCGGCGGCTGGTTGAAGGCCATGATGTAACTGATGCCGATAACGGTGCCGGGAATAGCAAAACTCAGCATGGTGGCAAATTCGAACGCCCCGCGCCCGGCAAACCGCTGGCGGACCAGCAGATAGGCGGTCAGCAGCCCCACCGCCGCTGTAATCGGGGCGGAAATTGCGGCAATTTCGAGCGTTGTAAACAAGGACGCCCAGGCACGGCCGGTCCAGAAAATTCCGCCATTGACCCATTCGACACTAAAAGCGGTCCAATAGTGGCGGAAGGTGAGCGCGTGATTGCGCCCCCAGGTTTCGACAAACCCGCCGAACAGGATCATACCGTAAATGATGGCGGTAAACGCGGCCCAGGGCAGCACAATGGCGTAGGTGAGGCGCGACACGCGGCGCGGCAGCAGCGCGTGTTGCCCGCCGTCGCCCTTGCCGCCGACGCTGGTATAGGATTTCTTACCGAGCCACAGCCGTTGCAGAAAAAATGCGCCAAGGCAGAGGGTCAGCAGAATAAGCCCTAAGGTAGCGGCCATGCCGGGATCATTCTGCGCGCCGACGACCGAGAAGAAAATTTTGGTGGAAAGCACATCGTAATTGCCGCCCAAAATCAGCGGATTGCCAAAATCGGCAAGGCTTTCGATGAAGCCGATCAGGAAGGCATTGGCGAGACCGGGGCGGATAAGGGGCAGCGTAACGGTGCGAAAGGTCTGCCAGCGGGTGGCGCGCAAGGTTTGCGCCGCCTCTTCTACCGAGGGGCTGACGCCTTGAACGACGCCGATCATTACCAGAAAGGCGATGGGCGTGAAGGCTAGAGTCTGGGTGAGCAATACCCCCGGCAGCCCGTAAATCCAGCGCGAGGGCGCAATATCGAATAGGCTGGCAAGCGCCACCGTCACCACGCCGTTGCGCCCGAAGATGAGAATAATCGCAAGACCGATGACGAAAGGCGGCGTGATGATCGGCAGCACAGTCAGCAGGCGCAGCAGCTTCTTCGCGCGGAAATTGGTGCGGGTCGCCACCAGGGCAAAGCCGAGGCCGAGCAAAGTGGTGAAAATCCCCGTGAGCACGGCCAGGAAAAGGCTATTCCAAACCACACCGCAGCGCCGGGGACCGACGACGCAATCAAGGCTCCAGATCGCGCGCGTGGTGAGCCGGTCGAACAGCGCGAGGAACGAGACATCGCCCTTGGGGCCGATGATTGCCGCCGCCAAAACATAGAAAACGGGCAGAAAAACGAAAATCCCGATGCCCGCCACGGCCAATCCTACCGCGCCGGAAATAAACCCGTCGCCCTTGAACGCCCCCCGATCGGCGAGCCCGTAGGTCATGGCGAACAAAAGTGCGAGGCTGGTGCCCCAGGCGCCGATGCCGATGCCGCTTTGCGCCTCGACCGTCCCGAAAACCCCGGTCGCGGCCGTCACGGTCCAGCCGCGCAAGCCGATGGAAAAGCCTTGGAGCAGCAGCAGCGCGAGCCCACTCCCGCCCGCAAGCGCCAATCCCAAACCGCGCGCGGCCCGGTGCGCCGCCAAGCGCGCCGGATCGGCCGCCGGGTTCGACAAGGGCCAGAGCGCGGTAAGGCTTGCCGCCAAAAGGCATAGGCCGATGGGCAGCAACCACCAGCGCCCCTGCGTTAACCCCGCATAAAGCCCCGATCCGAGGCTTTCCGGCCCCGCATCCGTCCAGAGGGGAACCCCCCAGGCTTGCCCCGCGTACCAGGGCAACACCGCATAGCAAAGCCATCCGGTGATCAGCCAAAAGCCGACCGGTCGCCGCATTTTCAAACCTCCAAGAGAAAGAAAGACGGCACGGGGACAGATTGGATCTGCTCCCCGCGCCGAAGGATCGCGCTTAGTTGGAAGCCGCGCGGATCTCGTTATCCCAGCGGGTCAGTAGGCGCTTACGCTCGTCGGCGGTGCCGTATTTTTGGAAGTTATAATCGATCAGCCGAATATCGCTGAGGCGCGGGGCTTCGGGCGGAATCGGCGATTTTTTATTCGACGGAACCTGATAGCTCTTATTCTGCCCCGCGATTTCCTGCGCGGCGGGGGTTAGCGCCCAATCGTACCATTTCTTAGCGCTGTCGAGGTTCTTGGCCCCATTGATGATCGACATTGAGCCAATTTCATACCCGGTGCCTTCGCAGGGCGTGGCCACATCTACCGGGAAGCCGTTAATCTTCTGCGTTACACCATCGTGAATGAAGATAATCCCCACCAGGGTTTCACCGCGCGCAGCCGCATTGGCGGGCGCGATACCCGATTTTGTGTATTGGTTCATCTGCGGGTGAAGCTTTTTCATGTAGGAAAAACCATCGTCTTCACCGAAAAGCTGAACAAGCGTTGCCAGGGTGGTATAGGCCGTTCCCGAGGAATTGGGGTTGGCGGCCTGTACCTCTGCTTTGAATTCGGGGCGCAACAGATCTGACCAGCATTTTGGCGCAGCAATATTGCGCTTCTTCAGTTCATCCACATTATAAATAAAGCCGAGAGCACCGGCATAAATTCCAACGCTCTTGCCCTTAGATTGCTTGAATTGGCTGACGGCCCAAGGGTGCAATTCTTTGAGCATAGGCGATTCATAGGCCTGTAACAGCCCCTCTTCCGACGCCTGCAACTGCGGATCACCAGGACCGCCCCACCAAATATCGGCCTTCGGATTATTCGACTCGGCGCGCACCTGCGCCAAGGTTTCGCCCGCGCTTTTCCGCGTCAGCGCCACCTGAATGCCAGTGGTACGCTGAAAGCTGACGGCCATGGCCTGACACCATTCTTCCTGCACACCGCAGTAAACGGTCAGAGCCCCAGCGGCCTGCGCGCTGACGGAAACAAACAGACTAGAGCCGAGCAGTAAGGCCGCTGCGGAAATTTTCACTGAAATCGTCATCGCGAATCCTCCAATATTTCTTATGTTACAAGTGTTACTTCATGTGAAATGAAGTAAAGCTCTGTATCTATATTTATTTTTATTTTTACTCTCGTCAATCTGGAAATCATCGCTAGGATGAGATCAACGAGATTGGCGAACCCAACCACGGAAAGAGGGGACCATGCCGCAGACAGCAGAGGCGATTAGCCCCGGGTTGAGCGTGCGGGCCAAACTGCTGCTGGCCTTTAGCGGATCGAGCCTGCTAACCCTCGCCATTGCCGGAATCGGCTGGGTCGCGCTAACCCAGGCCGAGCGGGTAACCGATCAACTCTCCCAACAAGCGCTTCCCGTGATGAGCGCCGCCTTCGCCCTGGCCGATGCCAGCGCGGGCCTTGCCGCCGTCGCGCCCGTTGTCGTGACGGCGGAAACCGAGTTACGCCTTGCCACCATCGCCGACGAGTTGGCCGAGCGGTCGCGGGATCTCAACCGGTCGGTTGAGACGTTCTTTGCCGCCGACAGCCAAACCCCCACCCCCTCCGGCCCATGGCGGGACCATATTTCGGCAACCGCGCTGACGCTCTCGCAGGAACTACGCTCGCTGGTGAAGGCCCGCCGACAGGCGCTCGACCTGCGCCTGCGAATGCTGCACCAGAAGGATCTCTACACGACCGCCAAAAGCGGTCTTGCGCTTTGGCAGGCGCGGTTGGTGCAAAGCGCAAGCGGCCTCAGCGGCACGACGCCGCAAAAAGACCCTGGTGCTGCGGTTCTCGCGCTCGGGCTTGCGGCGGAAGAAGCCGGGCGGCTGGTGAACACTACCTTGTCCGCCTTTGCCGTCGATCAACTCGCCGACATCGAACAGGCCGAGGCGGCCTATGTGAGTTCCTCGGTCGCGCTGACCGTTCGGGTCGCCCGTTTGATCGACTTAGGGTTCGAGCCCCAAGCGCTCGAACAGGCCTTCGGCGCGCTGACCGCCACGCATACCGAGATTTTCGATCTGCGCCGCGAGACAATTTTGATCGAGCAGATCGTTGGGCAAACCCTGGCCCGGGCGGCGCGGCAATCAGCCGCGCTGATTGAACAAGTATCGGCCCTAAGCCAGAGCGTGCAGGCGCGCGCCCGCAGCGATAGCGCGGCGGCGATTACCGCGCAGCGTTCCTCGAAAATCTCGATGCTACTGCTGGGCGCGGGCTGCGCGCTGCTGGCGGCGATTGCCTGCTTTACGCTCGTGCAGCGGTTCTCCCGACGGTTGCACGCGATTACCGCCGCCATGGCCCAGCTTGCTGGCGGCGACCGCACGACTCCCGTTCCTGCCATTCGGCGCAGCGACGAAATCGGTCGCCTCGCCCGCGCTTTCAGCGTTTTCCGCGATCAAGCGCAAGAGCGGGTTGAGCTGCTGGAAAAGGTCAGTGAGCAAAGCCATTTGGTGCGGGCGCTGTTCGACAATCTCGACGAGGGGCTAGCGATTTTTACCCCCGGCGGGCGGCTGCTGCACACTAATCCGCGCCTCGCCGAATTATTGCATCTACCCGAGCCGCCCGAGGCCGGAACCCACGCCCGCGCGCTGCTGGCTGCCTCTATCGAGCGCACCGCGCGCCTGTGCAACAGCGGGCGACAGTTGATTCTCGAACAAGATATTCTCGATCATCCCATCACAAGCCCCGGCCGCTGGGAACTAACCTTTCCCAGCGGCAGTGCGGGCGTTTCCAGCGAACCGATTGTTGAGTTGCGTTGGACCCCTTTGCCCAGCGCCGATTTCGCCATCCTCTCCTGCACCGACGTTAGTGACCGCCGCTCCATCGAACGGCAGTTGCGGCAGGCGCAAAAAATGGAAGCGATTGGGCGGTTTACCGGCGTGATTGCCCACGACTTCAATAATTTCCTCACGGCAATTCTGACTAATCTGCATCTTTTGGCTGAAAGCGATACCAAACCCGAAACGCGGCAGCGGGTTCAACGCGCCCTTGATGCCGCTGAACGGGGCGCAGGGATGATCGCCCGCCTATTAGTGTTTGCCCGCAATCAGGCGCTCCAGCCCGAGCTTTTATCGGTCAATGACCTAATCCTCGGCATGGTCGATTTCCTCGAATTATCGGTTGGGCCGAAGATTGCTATTTCGCTCGATCTCGCCCCCGATCTCGGGCAGACGCTGGTCGATGCCGGGCAACTCGAAAGCGCGCTCGTCAACCTCGTGCTGAATGCGCGCGACGCCATGCCCGGCGGTGGGCAAATCCGCATCTGCACGCAAATTCTTGCGCCAGATGGGCTCAAGGCCGATCAGAATTGGTTGTGCCTCTGCGTCGAGGATAGCGGCAGCGGCATGGCCCCGGATGTTATGGCGCGGGCGTGCGACCCGTTTTTCACCACCAAACCGCCGGGCGAAGGAACGGGGCTCGGGCTGAGCATGGTTTACGGCTTCATCGGGCAGAGTGGCGGCGATATGCATATTCAGAGCGAACCCCAGCGCGGCACCAGCGTTAACCTGTTCCTTCCCCGCCGCCAGGGCACGCCAAAGACGGCACGGCCCGCGCCCGAGGCGGTTCCCCCCGCGCCGCGTCCAGCGTTAACGATCCTGCTGGTCGATGACGACGCCGCCGTGCGCGACGCTCTGGAGGATATGTTGGGCCATCTCGGCCACCGGGTCCGCGCCTGCGCCACGGAGGCAGAAGCCTTGGCGCTTTTGGAAACCGAGGCCATCGACCTGCTGCTGACCGATATTCTCCTCGCCGATAAACAAACCGGCTGGCAGATTATTCGCGCCGCCCGCCGCCGCAAGCCTGGGCTACCGGTGCTGGTCTGCACGGGGTACGACCCAAGCCCGGAGTTGGGCCAGGGAACCGAGTTTGCAGGCTTGCCGGTTCTGCGAAAACCTTTCACCCTTCCCCGCCTGAGCCTTGCGCTCGCCACGACAGGAGCCGGACGTTGATGCTGCCGCCTTCCGCCCCGCGCCCGCGCCTGCATCTCGCCCTGGTGGAAGATGATCCGCTAGTAGCCGAAAGCTTGAGCGATTTTCTTGCCGGTGAGGCTTATGACGTACACGCCTGCCCCAGCGGCGCGGCCCTGCGCGCGCTTCTGCCCCAGCAGCCCATCGATCTTATTCTGCTCGATCTTGGCCTGCCG
This sequence comes from Elstera sp., assembly GCF_044372965.1. Lineage (NCBI taxonomy): Bacteria > Pseudomonadati > Pseudomonadota > Alphaproteobacteria > Rhodospirillales > Rhodospirillaceae > Elstera > Elstera sp. The sequence continues at coordinate 8,798 of NZ_JBILQX010000141.1, forward strand.
GACGAAGACGGGTTCGCCCTGGCAGCCCAGATTCGCGCCTTCTCCCCCGTGCCGATCATTATGTTGACCGGGCGCGGGGCGGACGTGGACCGCATCGTCGGGCTGGAACTGGGAGCCGATGACTATGTGGTGAAACCCTTCAACCCGCGCGAACTCTTGGCCCGCATCAAGGCCGTTACCCGGCGCACAACCCCGGCACCCGCCCCGGCACTGCTCACGCCACTAGCACCGCCGTCCGCGCCGAGTGGGCTGCGCGGATATCAGTTCGCCGGCTGGACGCTTGATCTCGCTCTGCGGCGTTTGGTTCAGCCTGATGGGACGCTCGCCGACCTCAGTACTGCTGAATTCGAACTGCTGACAGTGCTCGTCGAGGGACACGGCGATGTACTGAGCCGGGCCGAAATTCTGCGACGCTGCGGACGGACCAGCGACGCAATTTTTGAACGCTCTATCGATGTGACGATTCTGCGTCTGCGCCGGAAAATCGAGGCTAATCCGCAGCAGCCCGCCTTCATTCGCACCGAGCGAGGGGTGGGGTACCTGTTTGCAACCCGGC
>NZ_JBILQX010000142.1:0-9338 GCF_044372965.1 Elstera sp.
CCTAGTCTTTTACCCGCAGTGGGCCGCGATGCTAGCGGGGCAGCAAAAAGGATGCCAGTTAAGTTTCGCTGAGGAGGGCTTTGAATAAGGCTTCCGCCTCCGGCCCATCCCACGGCGCATCCCCTTCGAAACGCCCGATTTCCCGGCCTTTCGCGTCGATCAGAATGCTCGTCGGGAGCCCGCGCAACGAAAACGCACGGCCCGCTGCCCCGCCCTTGTCGTTCCGCAGCGGCAGAGACGCGAGCCCGTGCTGGGCATAAAATTCCTGCACTTTGGCAAGTCCTGCCCGGTCGAGACTGATCGGCAGCACCGTGGCCGCCCGGCCTTCCGCTTGCCAGCGTTGTGAGAGTTTCAACAGGGCGGGCATTTCCTTGACGCACGGGATGCACCAGGTCGCCCAGAAATTCAGGAGCACGAGTTTGCCAAGATGGTCGGACAAGCGGCGTTCGGCCCCAGTTTCATCGAGGCTGACCACATCCGGCACGGGCGAACGGCTGGCCGCATCGGGCGCGGAGAGTTTCAATTTTGCCATAGGGCCGGTCAGCGGCAGGGCTTCGGCTGCCTGCGCTGTTGCAAGTGGGGCGCACATGGTGAAAATGGCGGACCCAATTGTTGCCCGCAGCACGCCCCGCCGCGTGAGGGGCGGCAGCGCCTCGTTATCAGGACTGGATGGTACCTTAGGCATGGCCGATTCTTCCTCTTCTTCCCCCGCCACCAACAAGCTGTGGGGCGGCCGCTTCGCCGCCGGTCCCGCCGCGATCATGGAGCGGATTAACGCCTCCATCGGCTTCGACAAAACCCTATATCGGCAAGATATCGCCGGTTCCAAGGCCCATTGTACGATGTTGGTGACGCAGGGGATCATTCCTGCCGCCGATGGTGCCGCGATTCTGGAAGGGCTCGACCGGGTTTTGGCTGAAATCGACGCCGGGCAGTTTGAGTTTCGGGTGGACCGCGAAGATATTCATATGAATGTCGAAGCGCGGTTGGCGGAACTCATCGGCCCCTCGGCGGGGCGGCTGCACACGGCGCGCTCGCGCAACGATCAAGTAGCGACCGATTTCCGCCTGTGGCTGCGCGATGCTATAGACCAGCTTGATCTCGACCTGAAAGCCCTGCAAGCGGCGTTGATTGCCCGCGCGGAGGAACATTCGGGCACGATCTTGCCAGGGATGACCCATTTGCAGGCGGCGCAACCGGTGACGCTTGGCCATCATCTGCTCGCCTATGTGGAAATGCTGGGGCGGGATCGCGGGCGCTTTGCCGATGCCCGGAAGCGCCTCAATGAAAATCCGCTCGGCTCGGCGGCACTGGCGGGCACGCCCTACCCGATTGACCGGGACTTGACCTCCCGGCTTCTCGGCTTCGACCGGCCTACGGCGAACTCGCTCGATGCCGTCTCGGACCGGGATTTTGCGCTGGAGTTTCTGGCGGGCGCGTCAATCCTCGGCATGCATCTGTCGCGCCTTGCGGAAGAAATCGTGCTGTGGTGTTCGGACCGGTTCCGCTTCATTCGTCTGTCGGATGCGTTTTCGACCGGCTCGTCGATCATGCCGCAAAAGCGCAACCCGGACGCCGCCGAACTGGTGCGGGCGAAAGTCGGGCGCACTTTGGGCAATTTCACTGCCCTCATGATGGTGATGAAGGGCCTGCCGCTCGCCTATTCGAAAGACATGCAGGACGATAAGGAGCCGGTGTTCGAAGCCGTCGAAACCCTCTCCCTCTCGCTCGCCGCCATGACCGGCATGATCGGCGATATGCAGGTGCAGGGGGCCGCGATGCAGCAGGCGACGCTCGGCGGCTTCCTAACCGCGACCGATTTGGCCGATTATCTGGTGATGCAGTTGGGCGTGCCGTTCCGCGAAGCCCATCACATTACGGGCCGGGCGGTGGCGCTGGCGGAAGCGCGCGGCGTGCGGCTGGATGAGTTGGAGCTTGCGGACTTCCAAACCCTCCACCCGGAGATTCGCCAGGATGTTCATAGCGTCCTAACGGTCGAAGGCTCGGCAGGCGCGCGCCAAAGCTTCGGCGGCACCGCGCCGGACCGGGTAGCGGCGGCCGTCGCTCAAGCGAAGGCACGCTTCCTATGACCCGCATGCTGAAATTCACCCTGCTGCTCGCCGTTCTGGCTCCGCTCGCGCTCAGTGCCTGCGGCAAGAAAGCCGAGCCGCTCCCACCCGCCGGCACCGATTCGATCTATCCTAGAAAGTACCCGACGCAATGAGCGGTTTTTCCTATATCTCCGGTTCTCTTCACGCCGAACAGGTTTCGCTGACGGCGATTGCTGAAGCGGTGGGCACGCCGACTTACGTTTACTCCGGCGATACGATCCGCGCGACCTATCGGGATTTCGCCGAAGCTTTTTCCGACCGCGACGCGCTGATTTGTTATGCAGTGAAGGCCAATTCCAATCTCGCCGTGCTCGGCCTGTTGGCGCGCGAAGGGGCGGGGGCGGATGCCGTTTCCATCGGCGAAGTGAAGCGCGCGGTGGCGGCAGGGGTGAGCCCGCAGAAGATCGTCTTCGCCGGGGTTGCCAAAAGCGCGGCGGAAATCGAGGAAGCGCTGACCATCGGCATTCTTCAGTTCAACGTCGAAAGCCTGCCGGAGTTGGAGCGGATTTCGGCGATTGCCGCCGCGCGCGGGCTGGTGGCGGATGTCGCCATTCGCATCAACCCGGATGTGGACGCGGGCACCCACGCCAAGATCACTACCGGCAAGAAGGGCAATAAGTTCGGCATCGATCTCGATCAGGCGAAGGCCGTTTATGCCCATGCCGCCACGCTTCCCGGCATTCGCGCGGCGGCGGTGGCGATGCATATCGGCAGCCAAATCACCACGGTTGCGCCCTTCGAAGCGGCCCTGATCCGGTTGGTGGCGCTGGCGCAGGAGTTGATTGCGGCGGGCCATCCGATTACGCGGATCGACTGCGGCGGCGGCGTCGGCATTCCCTACCACGGCGAAGCGCCCATCGATATCGGTGCCTATGCCGAAATGGTGAAGCGCGTCACGGCAGGCTTCACGGGCACGCTGATGTTCGAACCGGGCCGCTATCTGGTCGGCAATGCCGGGGTGCTGCTCAGCCGGATCGAATATGTGAAGCAAGGCTCCGACCGGCGTTTCTATATTCTCGATGCGGGCATGAACGACCTCATTCGCCCGGCGATGTACGAGGCGTGGCACGAGATTATTTCGGTGCGGGAAACGGCGGAAACGCTGGCTGCGGTCGATATCGTTGGGCCGATTTGTGAAAGTTCCTGCATTTTTGCCAAAGATCGGCCCATGCCCCCCTTGGTGGACGGCGATTTGCTCGCTATCTTATCTGCAGGGGCCTATAGCGCCGCGATGGCTTCCAGCTACAATACGCGCGCGCTGCCCGCCGAAGTCTTGGTGGAAGGGGATCAGTTCGCCGTGATTAAACCCCGCCGTTCCTTGGACGATTTATTTGCCGACGAAAGCCCGACCCCGGCCTTCGTTTCCACAGGCTCGTAAGCATGGAGACGCCCGCTTCCTTGCGTTGGGCACGGGGGCGGGCAAAACTTGTGCTCGCGTGGGAAACTGGGTGGACGGCGCTGCTGCCGCTGCTGGGTTTGGCGCTAATCTTCGTGGCGCTCGCGTGGACGGGCCTTCTGTTTCTGCTGCCCGGTTGGGCGCATCTCGCCATTTTGATTTTGTTTGCGGCGGTGGGGTTTGGCCTCGGCTGGACCCGGCTGCGGCATTTCCGCTGGCCCGACAGCGCGGCAGTGGATCGGCGGATCGAAACCGCCTCCGGCCTCGCTCATCGTCCGCTCACGACGTTGCAGGACGAACCGGCGGGCGGCGACGCTGTTACCTTCTCGCTCTGGCAGGTGCATCGCGCCCGCGTGCTGGCGTCCCTCACGCAGTTGCGCACCGGCATTCCGGCGCGCGGCGCCTATGAGGTCGACCCGTTCGGGCTGCGCGCGTTGGTGGTTTCCGCGCTGATCGTCGGGTTTTTCGCGGCCGGGCCGGATCGGGGGGAGCGGCTGCGCGACGCTTTTCTGCCCCGCTTCGAAACCGTGTCGGCGGTGCCCCCCTCGATGGATGTTTGGGCGACCCCACCTGCCTATACCAATTTGCCGCCGCTCGCCCTGTCGCGCCTGCCCGAGGGCGAGGTAATCGCGCTGCCCGGCGGCACGCAGCTTTCCGTCCAGCTTTCCGGCTATGAGACGAAAACACCCCCGGCCTTTTCCGCCCCCGGCGTCGCAGCAACCCCGCTCACCCGCCAGAGCGATGGCGTTTGGCACGGGGAGGCGACGCTTCCGGTTCCCCCCGACGCGCAAGAAGGCACGCTGACGCTGCTCAACCGTGCTTGGCCGGTGCGCGTGCTGCCCGATGCGGTGCCGAAAATCACCTTCCGCGAGCGCCCCGGCCCGACGCCGCGCCAGTCCCTGCGCCTGCCCTGGGGCGCGGAGGATGATTACGGCATCGAAAGCGTGCGCGCCGAAATTCGCCTGTCGGAGCGCAAGGGCGAACCGTTCAGCCTGACCCTGGCCTCGCCCGCGCGCAAAACGGCGAGCGGTGCGCCCTTGCACGATCTGACCGATCACCCTTGGGCAGGGCTGCCCGTCGCGATCACCCTGATTGCACGCGATGGGCGCGGGCAGGAGGGGCGGTCGGAGCCAGAACTGCTGATCCTCCCAGCGCGCGCCTTCACCCACCCCGTTGCCAAAGCCATTATCGACCTACGCCGCGCCCTCACCGAGGAGCCCGATAGCGCGCCGGAAGTGGCCCGCGCGCTGGAGAAACTGGCGATCCGCCCGCAGGCTTTTAGTCACGATACGCTGGTGTTTCTGGGGCTGATGAGCGCGCGCGCGCGGCTGATCTTGCAGGAGTCGGGCGAGGATCAAGCGCCGGTCGTCCGCACGCTCTGGGATCTCGCCCTGCGGCTCGAAGAGGGCGACCTCAGTGTGTTGGAACGCGATTTGCGCGACGCGCAGCAGGCGGTGCAGGAGGGGCTGGAGCAGGATCTGACCGACCCCGAAATGCAGCAGCGGCTGGACGCGATGCAACAGGCGCTCGACCGCTATATGCAAGCGCTCACCCGCCGCGCGATTGAAAATTCTCAGCGCGCCGACCGGCCCCGCCGCCCGCGCGACCCCAACGCGCGTATGGTCACGAACCGCGATATTCAGCAAATGATGGATAAGGCGCGCGAACTCGCCCGCCAAGGCCAGAAGGAGCAGGCGCAAGCCTTGCTCGATCAGTTGCGGGAGTTGATGGAACAGCTCGCCAATGCCGAACCCGAACTCGCGGACGGCGACGAAAGCGAAATGAGCGAGGACGACGGCGACCCGACCAGTCAGGCGCTCCAAAACCTGCAAGACCTTGCCCGTCAGCAGCGCAGCCTAATGGATCGTGGGCTTCAGCAGAACCGCCAGCGCGGCCAACGGGGCCAGCAAGGCCAACAGGGCCAACAGGGCGAGCCGCAGCCGGGTGACGGCGATATGGCGGGCGAGCAGGAAAGCCTGCGCCGCCGCTTAGGGGAAATCATGCGCCAGTTGGGCGAGGCCAATGGCGGCATGCCCCAAGGGCTTGGGCGGGCCGAACAGGCGATGCGCGACGCGCTCTCTCGGCTTCAGCAGGGCCAGCAGGGCGGTGCGGCAGGCGCGCAGCAGCAGGCGCTCGATCAATTGCGCGACGCGATGCGCGGGCTGGCGGATCAGCAACGTCAGCAGGCGGGCGAAGGCCAGGGGGCGGGCCAAGGGCGTCCGCGCCCCGGCCAACGCCCCGGCCAGCAAACCACCACCGGCCAAAATCGCGATCCCTTGGGCCGCGACCGGGGCGATCAGAATCCGGGGAACGGCTTGGGTAACGACGATCGGGTGCGCATCCCCGACGATAGCGCCGTGGAGCGCGCCCGCACGATCTTCGACGATCTGCGTCGGCGCGCCGCCGATCCGACCCGGCCAACGCTGGAGCGCGAGTATATTGACCGACTCTTACGCGGTTTTTAGTCCTATATTAATGTTTAAGCATTGGGGGCTAGTTTTTGGGCAAAATTCAGCCTGTGAGTGGGGATTAGACACAAAAGGTTAACAGATCCTTTTGGTATGAGCTTTGCTACGCGCCCTTCGCTTATCGCAAACGTCCTATTCCAACAGTGCAAGGCTTCCCCGTGACACAGCCTGAACGCATCATCTCCCTTTCGCGCAAAGTCGGTACGATTGCCGACAACAAGATCACGCAGATTAAGCAGATCACCCGAGAGACGCGGATTTTGGCGCTGAATGCGATTATCGAGTCGGCGCGGGCGGGGGACGCAGGCAAGGGCTTCGGCGTGGTCGCGGGCGAGGTCAAGGCGATTTCGGACCGGATCACCCATATTGCCGAAGACCTGACAACTGAACTATCGGGCGCGATTGGCGAACTCTCAGCCCTGGGGGAAAAGCTGGTGCGGCAGGTGCGCGGCCAGCGCCTCTCGGACCTGGCGGCGAATGTCATCGAACTCATCGACCGCAATCTTTACGAGCGCTCCTGCGATGTACGCTGGTGGGCGACCGATCAGGCCGTGCTCGACGCGCTCACCCATCGCAGTTCGCCCGATGGGGCGGAGATGGCGGCGGTGGCGGGGAGCGGTTGGCGGTTATTCTTAATAGCTACACGGTCTATCTCGACCTGTGGGTCGTGGGGTTGGATGGGCGCGTGATCGCCACCGGGCGCGGCAATCGCTTTCCCAATGCGCGGGGGGCGGACGTGTCGAAAACCGACTGGTTCAAGCGCGGCCTCGGCACCCGCAGCGGCGACGATTATATCGCCTGCGATATCGAAACCGTGCCGCATTTGGGTAATCATCAGGTTTCGATTTTTGCGACGGCGGTGCGCGAGAAGGGCAAAGCCCATGGCGAGCCCATCGGCGTTTTGGGCATTTTCTTCGACTGGCAACCCCAGGCCAGCGCCGTGGTGAAAGGCATCCGCCTCGACGATGAGGAGTGGAAAATGACGCGCTGCCTGCTGGTCGACGAAAACCACCGCATCATCGCCGCCTCCGACGATCAAGGCGTGCTGCACGAGCAGGTGCATTTGCCAGAGACGGGCAAGACGGTCGGCTATTATCAGAACGACCAGACTGTCACGGGATACGCGCTCACCCCCGGTTACGAAACCTACCGTGGGCAAGGCTGGTACGGCGTGGTGATCCAGACCGTGCGGGCGGAAGGGTAGGGTGGCTCTGCGACAGAAAATATGCTTGTCTAGACAATTCTTAGCAGAATTTTAGCAAATCCTAACCCTAAACTGCGCCGTTATGTCCCCGACGGTCGGGGAACACGCCGCACACCATTTTTACAAGGGATAAGACATGCATCTCAATCTTCTTCTCGGGGCAGGCTTTAGCGCCCTCCTCGCTCTGGCGCTGCCCAGCCGGGCCGAAACCGTTCTGGTGCCGAATAATGCCCCCTGGGCCTTCCAGCAGGGCGATAAAACCGTGGGTGTGCTGGTGTCGGTGGTGCAGGAATTGGGCAAGCGCGCGGGCGTCGATCTGGTCGCGCGCGACGTGCCGGTGGCGCGGATGATCGAAAGCATCAATACCAAACAGGCCGATTTCGCCATGATCGGCGCGCTCACCAAGATGGACGCCGACCCCTTGGGCGATGTGTTCAGCATCCCCATCGTGGCCCTCGCGCGTAAAGGCGTGACGCTAAAAACCTATGATGACCTGAAGCCGCTCAATACCGCCTTCGTGAAGGGCACCAATTTCGGCAGCGACTATGATAAGGACGCGAGCCTGAAGAAATCGGAAGAGCCGAACTTCGAACAGCTTCTTAAGAAAATGCAGGCGGGCCGCATCGATGCCGGGATCGGCAGCGCGCCGGGCCTGCGCTTTTCCGCCAAAGTGTTCGAGCTTTCGGACGTGCTGGGCGATAGCCTAAAGCTGATCGAAACCCCGCTAGCCCTCTTCGCCGCCCGCGACAAAGCCTCTGCCGACACCCAAGCCAAACTGAAAACCGCGCTCGCCGCGATGCGCAGCGACGGCAGCATCGATAAGATTATCGATGTCTATGTTACGAAGGATTGGGCCCCCCGCTAAACACCCGCATCGCGGGCAGGACACGGTTAAGTGCGCGTGATAGTCTGTCGCTCAATATGATTTGAGCGATGGACCCATGCGCGAGCCTAAAAAAAATACGTCTAAAGACCGCGCCGCCCTCTTCATCAAAGCCGCCTTAGAGGCGCTGCACGCGGCGGGTGGAAGCCTGCCGTTGCGCGAGGTGAAGGCGGCGGTGGCGGCAAAAGTTAGCTTCACCCCCGATGATTTGCGGGTTTACGAGAAAACCGGCTATGTGCGCTGGGAAACTAAACTCCATTTTTACTCCATTGCGCTTGTAAAGGCGGGCTTTATCCTCAAGCACGGCGGCCAATGGCATATCACCCCGGAAGGGGAAGCTGCTCTTCCGCTGTCCGCATCGGATTTGCTTGAGAATGCGGAGCGCGCCTATCGGCAATGGAAGGCGACACAACCTGTCGAAGATGGTGCGCTGCCAAAGGATGTTAGCCCTGATCCCGGCGCGCCTGTTTTCGAGCAAGCGGATGTAAAACGCTCCTTCGTGTTCGAGCGGGCGGAAGCCGATGCGCGGGCGGAGATCGAGGATTACCTCGCCAACCTCGGCCCCTATGAGCTGCAAGACGTGGTGGCGGCGCTGCTGCGCGGCATGGGCTACACAACGCCCTTCATCGCCCCCAAAGGCCCGGACGGCGGCACCGATATTCTGGCCTATCCCGACCCTTTGGGCGCGCGAACCCCCCATATCCGCGTGCAAGTGAAGCACCGCGCCCGCAGCGGCCAAAAAGCCACCCGCGACGAAATCGCCTCCCTGCGGGGCATCCTGCGCCAAGACCGCGAAATGGGCCTGTTCGTCTCCACCGCAGGCTTCACCAGCGAGGCCGTGCGCGAAGCCCGCCAAGGCGGCGTGCATATCGACCTGATGGACCTCAACGGTCTGTTGGAAAAATGGACAAGCTTCTACGACCGGCTAACGGAAGAGGACAAAGGCTCCCTCCGTCTGCGCCGGGTGTTTTTTCTGGCACCGGAGTGAGCAATCATGGAAGGAAACAAAAATATGTCTCTCTTGGATCAAAAGAAAAAAAAATTTTGTGAAAGTGGTTATGTAATTTTGAAAAAGGACGATGTTTCTCGTATATTGGATCAATATAATATTGATGAAGGGGTTAATGAATTTAATAATATAATTACGGAAAATAATTTGATTTCGGAGGTGACGTGCCCCCCGATTTTGGATCCGTCTTGATGTAGAGTCCGACAGCAGGAGTCGGACGAAGATGAAGCGCACACGGTTTACGGAAGAGCAGATCATCGGGGTTTT
>NZ_JBILQX010000143.1:0-9270 GCF_044372965.1 Elstera sp.
CTGCGCAATCAAAACGAAGCCAAGCCCCAGGCCGATAAAAATCAAACCGGAGATAAAATCCTTCGGATGGCGAATCGACAGTGCCATTGAGCGTTACCCCTCCCAGGAGTCACAGTTTTTTTATCGATTTTTTACCGACGATCTTACTTGAGACAAGCCTGAACACCCCGGTCAGAGCGCCCCGCAGTTTCCCTGTAAATCAGCCTAGCAAAAAGGGCGGAGAAAAACCCCGCCCTTTCGTTAGACGGTGTCGGATAGATTAATCCGCATAAACGCCCGCAGCCTTAATGATCGGCGACCATTTATCGATCTCGGCTTTCACATGCTTACCGAGAGCGTCGGGGGTCGCCCGGTCGGGGCTCACCGGTTCGGTGCCGAGTTCGGCGAAACGCGTGACGACGTTCGGATCTTTCAAGGCTTCTTTAAGCGCCGTGTTCAGCTTGGCAATCGCAGCGTCGGGCGTGCCTTTCGGCGCGTAGAGCCCGTGCCACACGGCAACCTCAAAGCCCGGCAACCCGGCTTCATCCATCGTCGGGACTTCGCTCAACGAGGCGACGCGGGTTTTGGTGGTGACACCGTAAACCTTAATCTTACCGCCCTTGATTTGGCTGGTGGTATTGGTCGTCTGATCGCACATGAAATCGACCTGCCCGCCAAGCAAATCATTCATCGCAGGGCCGGTGCCCTTGTAGGGAACCGTGGTCAATTCGCTCTTGATTGCGGTCATGAATAGCATGCCGCACAGGTGCGAGGCCGAACCAACGCCCGCATTGGCGTATGAGACCTTATCCTTATTCGCCTGGGCGTAGGCCACCAGCTCTTTCAGGTCTTTCGCCGGAAAAGCGCTTTTGGCGACGAAGGTCATCGGCACATCGGTAATCAGGCCGATCGGCGCGAAATCATTCAGCGTGTCATAGGGCAGCTTGCGATACAGCGCGACGCTGGTGGCGTGGCCGATGTGATGCAGCAACAGCGTATAGCCATCGGGGGCCGCTTTGGCGACGCGCGCCGCGCCCAAGGTGCCGCCCGCCCCGCCGACGTTTTCGATAATCACCTGTTGGCCAAGCGATTTGCTCATCGACTGACCAACGAGGCGCGCGACCGTATCGGTCGGACCACCGGCGGCGAAGGGCACCACCACCGTTACGATTTTATTGGGGTAATCCTGGGCCGAAGCTGCGCCTGCCAGCATGGTCGCGCCCGCGAGGGCCGATAAAAGAAACCGGGTCATCAACGTCTCCTCCGAGTTTTATTTTATTCGTTGAGGGTTCAGAATAGCCCTCGGGTTAACGCCCGGTCCATTGTGGTTTTCCGCAAGCGAGCCCTGGCAGAGGGGCACACGCGAAGACTTCGATGAATAGGCGTTTCCAACGGCTTCGGAATTGCTTTAGGCTCCGGCCATGACCACGCCCGAGCTTACCCATAATCTGCCTGAACTCTCGGTGGGGCAGCTTTCCAGCGCCCTGCAACGCACCGTCGAAACCGCCTTTCCGCGCGTGCGGGTGCGCGGCGAGATTTCGGGCTTCAAACGCGCCCCCTCCGGCCATCTCTATTTGAACCTGAAAGACCCGGACGCCGTGCTGGGCGCGGTGTGCTGGAAGGGCGTTGCCGCCCGCCTATCGATCCGCCCGGAAGACGGGATGGAGGTGATCGCCACCGGCAAGCTCACCACCTTCGCCGGGCAGTCGAAATATCAACTGGTTATCGATCAGATGGAACTCGCCGGGCGCGGCGCGCTGCTGGCCTTGATCGAAGACCGCAAGCGCCGCTTGGCCGCCGAAGGGCTGTTCGAGGCCGCGCGCAAGCGCCCGCTGCCGCTGCTGCCGCGCATCATCGGCGTCATCACCTCGCCCACAGGGGCGGTGATCCGCGATATTCTGCACCGCTTGAACGACCGCTTCCCCCGGCCCGTGCTGGTTTGGCCCGTGTTGGTTCAGGGCGAGGCGGCAGCGGCGCAGATCGTCGCCGCGATTGAAGGTTTCAACCGCTTGGTGGAAGGCGGGCGCATCCCCCGCCCGGACGTGCTGATCGTCGCGCGCGGCGGCGGCTCCATTGAAGATCTGATGGCGTTTAACGACGAAGCGGTGGTGCGCGCGGCGGCGGCCAGCGCGATTCCGCTGATTTCCGCCGTCGGCCATGAGACCGATACCACGCTAATCGATTTTGCCTCGGACCGGCGCGCGCCCACCCCCACCGCCGCCGCCGAAATGGCGGTGCCGGTGCGCGCCGATTTACGCCAAGCCGTCACCGAACGCGGCCAGCGGCTCGATCAAGCCGCCGAGCGGATTTTGCAGGACCGCAATTTACGTCTGGATGCTTTGGGGCGCGGCCTTACCGATCCCCGCCGTGCCGTCGCTGAAGCGCGCCAGCGGTTAGAGGATCGCGGCCAGCAGCTTCACCGGAGCATGCGCCAGCGCTTGGCACTATCGCGCGGGCAGGTGGAAACCCTGGCCGCCCGTCTGCCCCATCCGCACGCGCAAATCGCCCTTGCCCGCAGCCGCTTCCAGGCCGAAGCCCGCGCGCTGGAGCAAAGTTTTACCCGACATCTCACCAGTGACCGCCAGCGCCTCGCCGCGATTTCCGCCCGGCTGCGCATCGATCCCTGGCGGCAGGAACTCACGCGGCAAGGGCAAGGCTTGATCCAACTCGCCGCGCGCCTCCCCACGGCCTACGATCAACAGCGCCGCACCCGCGCCGAGCGGATCGCCGGGCTCGGGCGTTTACTGGAAAGCTATTCTTACAAGGGCACCCTGGCGCGTGGTTTCGTGGTACTGCGCGACGAGGCGGGGGCCTTGCTCTCGGGCGTCGCAACCCTCGCCCCCGGAACCCTGGTGACGCTGGAAGCCCAGGACGGTAGCCGCAAGGCCGAGGTTCTGGAGGAGGGCGGCAATCCGCGCCCCGCCCGCTCGCGCGCCAAAGCCCCGCTGCCGAAGCAGGAGAGCCTGTTTTGATTCGCCGCCTTGCCCTACTCGCCGCCCTGCTGGCCCCGCTCGCGGCTCATGCTTTCACCTTAGATGCGCCGGTCGAACAGGGGCGGCTCATTCGCGGGCAGACCAGCCCGAAGGCGACCATTCTGCTGGATGGCAAGAAGCTGCCCGTGTCGCCGGAAGGGAAATTCGTCTTCGGCCTTGCGCGCGATGCGACGGGCACGATCACCCTCACGGAAAACGACACGGCCAGCGTGCTACCGATAGCGCCCCGCGCTTGGGATATTCAGCGGATCGAGGGGTTACCCCCCGGCAAGGTGAACCCAGACCCGGAGGGGCTAAAGCGTATTCAACGGGAAGCGGCGCTGATTAAAGCGGCCCGGTCGCAGGTCACGGATTTAGGCGGGTTTGTCGAAGCCTTCCGCTGGCCCGCCAACGGGCGCATCAGCGGTATTTACGGCTCGCAGCGGATTTTGAATGGCGAGCCGCGTGCGCCCCATCTGGGGCTCGACATTGCTGGACCAACGGGAACGGTCATTCGCGCCCCCGCCTCGGGCCGGGTCGTGCTCGCGGAACCCGATCTCTTTTTTACGGGCCGCACCGTGATGATCGACCACGGCCACGGCGTTGGCTCGATCTTCGCCCATCTATCGGCAAGTTCGGTCACGGTGGGACAGGTGATTACCGCCGGTCAGGAGATCGGAGCGGTGGGTGCCACGGGCCGCGTGACCGGCCCGCATTTGCACTGGGGGGTCTATTGGGGCGCGGTCACACTCGATCCACTGCCCCTCATGCCGACCCCTGTGCCCCCGCCCTTACCCTAGGGCTGCGAGCGCCGTCACCGCCCGTTCGCGCGCGGCGTGGTAAGTGCGGGCCGTGCTTGCCGCTTCCAGCGCCACATTCGCGATCCGGTCCCGCTGCCATCCCGGCAGGGAATTGAACGCGCGCCCGGCGGCGGCCTTGGTTTTGCCTTCCAGATCCTGTTCCAGCGTCCGCGACAGGATTTGATAGACTTTACTGACTTCGCCGACCACGGCCCCCGTTGCCGTCAGCAGGATCGTCATGGCTGACCGTTCGGCGGCCGGATCGATTAACGTACTATCGGAAACAAGCTTGAGATGCGCCATCGACCCTTCTCCCTTAGCGATTGAAAGGGACGATAGCGCATATTTTCTGCGGCTTCCAGAGGGTTTATTAAAGTAATTTCTTACGAACTGAGGCGAACCGCATAACCCATTGAATTTAAAACGTCTTACCCGTTATACGGTCTCAAACCCAATTTCACTGAGACGCGCTTGCATCGCCATCTGCGTCAAGGCATCAAGCCGCAACGCCGCGAAAATCTTAACCCGATGTTCGAGTTGGCGAAAGGCCTGACGGAAGGCATTCACCTGGGCCAGATCATCACCGTTCGCCGTGGCGGACACGGGATCGTCCACTTCCCAATGGGCAATCATCGGTTGCCCCGGCCAGGACGGAAGCGTGTCGGCGGTCAGCGTATCACCGACCACGAAAATGAAATCCATCACCGGCGAGGCTTCGGCGGCGAACTCGTCCCAGCTTTTGCTGCGGAGCGTGCTGACCGGCATATTCAACGACTGCAACAGGCGCTCGGCATAGGGGTTGACCGTTCCCGCCGGGCTGCTGCCCGCGCTATAGGCCTTGAAGCGGCCCTTGCCCCAATAATTCAGGAGCGATTCGGCCATAATGCTGCGCGCCGAATTTTGCGAGCAGAGGAACAGCACATTGTAGATCTTATCCATGAGGCACACCCCGGCTGACCGTCGCACGAAAGACGACAGTGTAAGGGCGTAACATCGCTTGATTGCCGTATGATGACGTTTACGGAATCTTGACGTATTCCAAAACACGCCCGCAAAAAAACCGCCGACGCGCGGGGCGTCGGCGGTAAAGGCACCAAGGGAACTGACGATTAGTCTAACAGGGGCGGGTTAAGCCCGGATTAACCCCGGCGATGGCCTTCTTTACGCAGTTCGCGCATTTTTTCCTTCTGCTCCGGCGACAGGCCGTCCATCACCTTCTTCATGGTGGTGCGGAAGGTTTCGCGCTCGGCCTGGGTCATTTGGTCGGGGGTTTTGCCGCCGCGCGCCTTATCGAGTTCGGTCTTTTGCTCCGGCGTGAGGATGCTTTCCATCGCGCCGCGCATCTTTTCCATCCGCTCGCGCATCGGCTTATGAGCCGCGTCGAGCTTGGTTTTTTGCTCCGGCGTCAGGCTCGCCATAACCTCATCGCGGGCTTTGCGCATCCCATCGCGGGCGCTATCGAGCTTGGCTTTTTGTTCGGGCGTCAGGATTTCCTGCATCGCTTTATCGTGACCGCCAGGGCCATGCATACGATGCGGGCCACCCGCACCGTCTGGGCCAGGACCGGCAGCAAAAGCGGCACCGGCGAGAATCGTGCTTGCAGCAAGGGTCATCAGAAAACGGTTCATGATCGGGGCTCTTTTTTGTTCAGGTGAGTGATGTGAGGCCTCGATATGGGATAGGGGGCTTCCCCTGGGTTCATCCCCAGGGCATCATTTTTTCGATGCGCGTTTCCTGCAGGACCGCCATGTAACTCTTGATTGGCTTAACGACCCGGCCCCATCTATCCCTCTAAGAGAGCCGGTGCCGCTTGTGGGCCGGGCTGGAGAGATGAGGCTGACGTGGATCACGCTCCCGATAAATGGTATGGCACAACCGTTCTGTGCATCCGCAAGAACAATGAAGTTGTGATTGCCGCCGATGGTCAGGTGACGTTCGGCAATACGGTGCTGAAGCATAATGCGCGCAAAGTGCGCCACTTAGCCGAGGGCACCGTAATCGCCGGTTTCGCCGGGGCGACGGCGGATGCCTTTACCCTGTTCGAGCGCTTGGAAGCCAAGCTCGAAAAACACCCGAAACAGCTCACCCGCGCCTGCGTGGAACTGGCGAAAGATTGGCGGACCGACCGCTACCTGCGCCGCCTTGAAGCGATGATGGCGGTCGCCGATAAAGAAGTGTCGCTGATCCTCACCGGCAATGGCGACGTGCTGGAGCCTGAGCACGGTATTATCGGCATCGGTTCCGGCGGGCCGTTCGCTTTGTCGGCGGCGCGGGCGTTGATCGATATTGATGGGCTGGATGCGGAAGCCATTGCCCGCAAAGCCATGCGCATCGCGGGCGATGTCTGCATTTACACGAATCACAATGTTACCCTGGAGCGGTTATGACCAATTTCAGCCCGCGTGAAATCGTCTCGGAACTCGACCGCTACATCGTCGGCCAGGGGGATGCGAAACGCGCCGTGGCCATTGCCCTGCGCAATCGCTGGCGGCGGCAGCATCTGCCCGAGGCCTTGCGCAACGAGGTAATGCCGAAGAATATTCTGATGATCGGGCCGACCGGGGTGGGGAAAACCGAAATCGCCCGCCGCCTCGCCCGCCTCGCCAATGCGCCGTTCCTGAAAGTGGAAGCGACGAAATTCACCGAAGTCGGCTATGTCGGCCGCGACGTGGACCAAATCATCCGCGATCTGGTTGATATCGCCATCGGCCTTGCCCGCGAAACCATGCGCAAGGACGTTGCGGTAAAGGCCGAAGCCCGCGCCGAAGAGCGGGTGCTGGATGCGCTGGTTGGGCAAAGCGCAAGCCCAGAAACCCGCCAAAAATTCCGCAAGATGCTGCGCGACGGCCAGCTTTCCGACCGCGAAATCGAGCTTGAACTGCAAGATACCGCCCCGTTCCAAATGCCGGGCTTCGATATCCCCGGTATGCCCGGCGGCCACGTGGGGGTGATGAACCTTCAAGATATGCTCGGCAAAGCCTTCGGTGGCGCACGCACCAAGACCAAGCGCATCACCGTGGGCGAAAGCCATGCGATTCTCTTGGCCGAGGAAGCCGATAAGCTTTTGGATGAAGAGCAGGTGGTGCGCGCCGCGATTATGGCGGTGGAGGAGAACGGCATCGTATTCTTGGACGAGATCGATAAGATCTGCGCCCGCTCCGAGCGCGTTGGCGGCGACGTAAGCCGCGAAGGCGTGCAGCGCGACCTGCTACCGCTGATCGAAGGCACGACCGTTTCCACCAAGCACGGGCCGGTGAAAACCGATCATATCCTCTTCATCGCCTCCGGGGCCTTCCACGTGGCCAAACCCTCGGACCTGCTGCCGGAACTGCAAGGCCGCCTGCCGATCCGCGTTGAGCTTAAGCCGCTCTCGGTGGAAGATTTGCGCCGGATTCTGACCGAGCCGGAAGCCAGCCTGATTCGCCAGTATGAAGCGCTGATGGCAACCGAATCGGTCACGCTCACCTTCGCCGAAGAGGCCATCGACGCGCTGGCCGAACTCGCCGCCGAGGTCAACCGCTCGGTCGAAAACATCGGCGCGCGGCGGCTGCATACGGTGCTGGAACGGCTGCTGGAAGAAATCAGTTTTTCGGCACCGGATTCACCGGGCTCGGAGATCACGATCTCTGCCGCTTACGTGGAAGAGAAGGTCGGCACGCTGGCGAAGAAGACGGATTTGTCGAAGTTTATTCTGTAGGAACCCTCGTATGCGGGCGGTGGAAGGGTGCCTATTCCGCCGCTCCGCGCATCACGGCGATTTCGGCGTGATACCCTAGCGCTGCCAGTGCCCGATCAATCTGGTCCATTCGGCTGTTACGCCGCACGGAAAGATTGCGGGCCGCTTGTGAGGGCGAGCCGCCGATGCGCTCGGCCAACTGAGCGCGGTTCAACCCCGCTTCGAGCCTTAAATTATGCAGCGCGATTTTCGCAGCGACGAGCGTACCAAGATCGATCACGGTACCTTGCCCCGCGCACGGCAGCGGGATCGGACGATCCAAATCCATCATCAATTCGATCATGGTCAGCAAGGCATCGCGCGCCTGCACTTCGGCTTCAGCCTCCGTTGCCCCTTCCGTAATAACACCGGGAATATCATGGCAGGTTACGAGGAACCCCGTCT
Organism: Elstera sp.; assembly: GCF_044372965.1. NCBI lineage: Bacteria > Pseudomonadati > Pseudomonadota > Alphaproteobacteria > Rhodospirillales > Rhodospirillaceae > Elstera > Elstera sp. The sequence goes on from NZ_JBILQX010000143.1 coordinate 7,872, forward strand.
CCCCCATCGGCTGAGGTACAATCTGAACTGTGTAACGGGCATGCATAGCCGTCCCCCCTCTCAAAACACCGGTTTACTTTAGCCCCAACTGCTTCAGAATCGCCTGAACGGTCCCGGTCGCAAGATCGTGGTTGGAGCCATGAACCGGCACGACCGACAGCGCCCCATTCTTTGGGTTCATTAGCTTCCGATGGCTGCCCTTACCGGGTAAGATGATGATGCCATGGGCTTTTAAAAGGCGAAGAAGCTCGCTGCTTTTCATAGCCGCTATCTTTACCACATCTGATATTTTGGAGAAAGCGTACCCCATAGGCTTTTAGATGTAACAAAGATTGACTCCACGCCCTCCGTCCCTTATACGGACAAGCCATTTTTTTCGGGAGTTCCCATCGTGAAGCGCACTTATCAACCGTCCAAGATTGTCCGTAAGCGTCGGCACGGCTTCCGCGCCCGCATGGCGACCGTCGGCGGCCGGAATGTTCTGGCGAGCCGTCGGGGCCAGGGCCGTAAGCGCCTGTCGGCCTAACACCCGACCCATCGGAAGACTGGCGGCAGCGTTTGCTGCCGCCTTCTGTTTTTGGGGTTCTAGCTAGGGTTCCCATGCGAACGCCGCTTTATCCCCTCAAGCGCCGCGCTGATTTTTTGCGGGTTGCCGCCTTGCGCCGAAAATGGGCCATGCCCGGCCTCGTGTTGCAAGTTGCGCCCAACCCGCTTGACGACGCCGTGCGTCCCAGAATCGGCTTTACCGCCAGCCGTAAGGTTGGGGGAGCCGTGCAGCGGAATCGCGCGCGCCGACGCCTGCGCGAGGCCGTGCGGGCCGTTCTGGCCGCCCACGCCAAACCCGGCCTTGATTACGTGGTCATCGCCCGCGAGCAGACCGTAACGCGCCCCTGGCCCGACTTGCTGATTGATATGGAGGTGGCGATGCGCCGCCTCAAATCTTGGCAGGATCCGGCATGAGCGCCCCGAGCCTCACCGCCCGGCTGCTGCGCGGGGTAATCCACCTCTATCGCGGCACCCTGTCCCCGCTATTGCCGCGCGCCTGCCGGTTCGAACCGAGCTGTTCGGCCTATGGGCTCGAAGCGCTCAGCCTCCACGGCGCGGGCCGAGGCTCCTGGCTTACCCTCAAGCGTTTGTGCCGCTGCCATCCCTGGGGAGGGTACGGGTATGATCCCGTTCCCCCCGTTTCGGGCTTTACCGACCCTGACACGTCTTCGGGCTTGCCGCCTGGCCGTTTTTCGGCGACACAAGTCGCCTCTTCCCCGCCCTCCCGCGATCCGTAAGGCTGCCTTCAAATCATGGAACAACGGAACCTGATCCTTGCGATCGTGATTTCCATCGCCATTCTCGTCGGCTTCCAATTCTTCGTCGAGCAGCCCAAGCCGCCCGCGCCGAGGCC
>NZ_JBILQX010000144.1:0-9211 GCF_044372965.1 Elstera sp.
TTGCAGCCGGATGATTTCGAACGGTTGGTGATTGCCAGCCAGCAGCTTGAGCGGCTGAACCTCTTTATCGACGATACCCCGGCGCTCTCAATCACCTCCGTCCGCACGCGGGCACGGCGGTTGAAGCGGCAATCCAATCTCGATTTGATTGTCGTCGATTACCTCCAGCTCTTACGCGGCACGGATCGATCCAGCAGCGATAACCGGGTGCAGGAAGTCTCGGAGATCACGCGCGGGCTCAAAGCCATCGCCAAGGAACTCGACGTGCCGGTGATTGCGCTGTCGCAGCTCTCCCGCCAGGTTGAAAACCGCGAAGACAAGCGTCCCCAACTCTCGGACTTGCGCGAATCGGGCTCGATTGAGCAAGACGCCGACGTGGTGATGTTCATTTACCGCGAGGAATATTACCTCGCCCGCAAAGAGCCCGCCGAAGGCACCGCCGAGCATGACGCTTGGAAAGCCGAAATGGAGCGCTACCATAATCGCGCCGAAGTGATTATCGCAAAGCAGCGCCATGGGCCGATTGGCCGCGTCGTCGTGCATTTCGACGGCAATACCACCCGCTTCAGCGATTTGGCGGAAGCCGAGCATCTGCCCGAGGATTATTGATCGTGTCGGTTACGTTGGATCGCAGCGCCTGGGCCTTACGCTGCCGCGCTTGGCTGCTTGAATCGCATCTTCCTTTGTGGGCGCAGCATGGGATCGACCGGGAGGCGTGGGGCTTCTTTGAACGCCTCGATGCCGCAACTCTCGCCCCAACGGGACCGGATCAACGGCGCTCGATGGTCTGCGCGCGACAGCTTTATCTGTGGAGTGCCGCCGCCCATCGTTTCGACCAGCCCGAGCATCATGCCCTGGCGGATTATGCCTTCGCCACGCTAGCCGAACGGTTTCAAGATAAGCAACACGGCGGTTGGGTCTTCAGCCTGCGCCGGGACGGCGGCCTGCTGGATGGGCGGAAAGATTTTTACGCCCATGCCTTTATTCTCTTCGCCCTGGCCCATTATGCCCGCCTCAATCGACAGCGGACCGATGCCCTCACGTTAGCGGCTGAAACCTGGGGGCTAATTCAGGATAAGTTGCGCCTGCCCCAAGGATGGTTTGCGGCGGAAGCCTCCGCAGATTGGAAAATTGAAAAGCGCGGCCTCGTACAGAACCCGCATATGCATCTGTTCGAAGCCCTCTTGGCATTGCTGGAGGTAAGCGGCGACATCGCCTATCGCAACGGCGCGCAGGAGATTGTTACCCTGTTCCGCACACGCCTCTATACGCCCGACCCCGGCGTGATCGGTGAGTTTTTCGATGTAGCGGGGCAACCCACGGGACCGGAAGGGGCGATTCTGGAGCCAGGGCATCATTTCGAATGGGCCTGGCTGCTGCGCGACGCCGCCCGCCACTTGGATGATTCCAGCCTGCTGCCTCTCGCTGACCACCTGACCCATTGGGCGGAAACCCAAGGAAGCGATACCGTTCGCAGGGGCACCTACGATCAAATCAGCCGCGCCAGCGTGCCCCTACAAACAACGAAACGCATCTGGCCGCAATCGGAGGCCGCAAAAACCTATGCGACGGCCTATTCAGCCGCCCCATCCGCAGCAACGCTTGCGCCCCTGCTGACGCGGCTCGAGTTTCTGTTTTCGGCCTACTTGCAGCCCGATGGCCGCTGGCACGAGCATCTGAGCGCCGACTTGCAGCCGATGACCAACTTTCTTCCGGCCAGCACGCCGTATCATCTGTATTTCGCGCTCGCCGAAGCCTTAGACGCGCTCGCGGTTTAAGTCTGATCAGGCTCGGGCGCCGACCAGATTAGGCTGGGCCGACCATAGGGTTGCAGGGCGGAATGGACCCGCTGGGCGGCCTCCTTCTGGGCGAAATCCGCCGCTGCCCCAATGAAGACAGCAAGCGATGCCAAACCAACCTCGGTTGCCTCCTCCGACAAAGAAACAAGACAGGCCGCAATCGCCGCCGCCGTCCGGGCCGTTTGGTGAGCAGTCAGCGCTGCCGTGGGGTCGGAATCCTGTTCGGCATGATCGTACATGACGGGCCTCCTTTGCCTATAATTCAATTAAAGCGCTAATTCAGAGAAATTCCAATAGAAATTCTCCTGAGTATATATGTATTCATCATCTTAAAGACCCAAACTTCACTACATATTCAAAACAGTTGACGGATACATTACAACAACTCTCTTTGCGATCGCTTCAGATATCCTAAAGTTTTACACACGCACCGCCGAACGACGGACCCAACCATACAAACATGAGATAGTTATAATCACAAACACAACTCTTTATAGTTGCTCTAACTTAGTCACCAGTGTCGTAAAAGCATTTAATATATATTGTTCTCGAATATCCCGATAGGACATGTGCGTCTCCACACTCTTCTTAAAAACTCGATAAGCCGCCCCTATTATTCCTCGGCAACCATGCCGAAGGCCCGGCTCTGCAAATTTTGCGTGGGTGCCACCCTGCCGATGAGTCCCGGCCCCGAAGATCACGCGCCGATCAAAGGAGGGCGACACTTTCGCCGCTACCGGCGCACCGCTAGCGGACAAATAGACTAGGCCATTCCAGCCCTCCGCCCGTCACGCTTTTTTAAATGATAAAATGTTAATAATCTTATGCAAAATTAAATATTGCTCGTCACCCATTATTCAATATTTTCACCTGATTGCTGTGATTTGAAGCAAATTTGGTCTCTTTTTTGCTTGTTCACCCCCGTAGGGAAGAAGATACGATGACAAGTTGGATGCCGACTTGTTACAAACACCGTAACACAGGGATTTCTCCAAATGGGACGGGGCGGTTTTGTAGTCCGCCGCAAGATTGAGAAGAGGGAAAATCCTCATCGGTCTTCGCCGATCCCATCTTGGAAGTTAGAGAGGGACACATGGCTCGTGGGGGAGTTATGGGAATCCGGGGGCGATTGATCGCCGGATTTGCCGCGATCGGATTGGTTTTCGTGGGCATGGTGGCTTTCACCATTCAACGCACGGAAGAAGATCGATCTATTGTCGATCAAATGGTGCGCAGCCGCGTGCCGTCGGCCTTGGCCGGGCAGAAGCTAGCGGCGTCCATTTATGGTAGCCTTGAAAGGCTGCGCGCTTATATCGCCCTGCGCGAGCCCGGGCGGCTCCGGGCGTGGGAGGCTTCTTGGGTCCGCATCCATTCCGATAAGGATGTGATTGCCCAACAATTAGCCTCCGCCCATCTAACGGATCTAGAGCGTCAAGACTGGGAGCGCCTGACAAATGCTCTCAATCCGCTCGAAGATGCCCAAAAAGCAGTCGTCGCTATTCTGGGAACACCAGAAGAAGCCAAGGGCATGACGATCTTCACAGAAGAAGCGCAACCTAAGATCGCTCGCACAATTCAAATGGCGCGGGCGCTTGTGGAAGAAGAAGCGCGCCTTCCCGAGGGCGGAGCGCGTAAGGCGTTAATGGAAACCCTCGCCACAATTCGCGGGGAAGCCGTTCAGGTGCTCGCCTCGTTACAGACATACCTGATGACCGGCGATGAAATTTACAAAACCCAATATGAGGGGGTTTGGAAAAATTTTACCACGCAGATCCAAAACCTCGACACCCAGCAAGAGTTAATGACCGGCGGTCAACGCATGGCCACGGGCTCGCTGAAACAGCTTCTGCTGCAAATCGAACCGATTGCGACGCAACTCATCGCCCTGCGCCAGGATGACGGCTGGAACCAGGCCGATTTCCTGCTGAACACACAGGTAACGCCCCTCGTTGATAAGTTGATGGATCGCCTGGAAGGGCGCGAAGACGCAATGGGGCTACGCTCCGGCGGGTTCGTCACCGTGCAAAGCCGAATGGTGGAGCTTGAGGCCGACGGGGTCGCCAAATCAGCCCAGGATCTGCGGCAAGCCCTTATCGTTCTGCTCATGAGCGTGATCCTGCTCACGGTGCTGATCGTGATTGCCACGCAGCGCGGCATCGTCCCCCCGCTCCGTCTGATGACGGATGCCATGACCCAACTCGCCAACGGGACGCTGAACATCAAAATCCCCGCCCTAGACCGCCGCGACGAGGTTGGCCGCATGGCCGCCGCCGTTCAGGTTTTTAAAGAAAATGCCGAGCGGGTTCAGGCGATGGAGCAGGAAGCCGAGGCGCAAAACCGCCGGGTGGAAGAAGAAAAACGGGCGGCGATGGCGAGCATGGCCAATGAGTTCGAAGAATCGGTCGCCGCAATCGTCACCAGCGTATCGACTGCCGCTCAGCATATGCGTGCCAGCGCCCAGCATCTGTCCACCACAGCCTCGCAAGCCCTCACCCAAACCCATACGGTGGCCGACGCTGCCGAACAGGGGAGCCAGAATGTTCAAACCGTGGCGAGCGCCGCCGAGGAACTAACGGCCTCGATCCAAGAAATCGCGCGCCAAGTCATCGAAGCCAACCGGGTCGCCCAGCAGGCGGTCGATGAGGCGGGCGTAACCGATACCGGCGTGCAAAAGCTGGCAACGGCGGCCCTCAAAATCGACGATGTGGTGCGCCTTATTCAAGCGATTGCCGAACAGACCAATCTTCTGGCCCTGAATGCGACGATTGAAGCTGCGCGCGCCGGGGACGCCGGCCGTGGCTTCGCCGTTGTCGCCAATGAAGTCAAGGCCCTTGCCAGCCAGACCGCAAAGGCAACCGAGGATATCCAAGCGCAGATCGGGGCGATCCAGCGCGAGAGCAGCCATTCGGTAAAGGCCATTCAATCGGTATCCGGTATCATTTCGTCGATCAGCCACATTACCGCAACCGTGGCCGCCGCCGTGGAGCAGCAGGGCGCGGCTACGCGGGAGATCACCCGCAATGTCCAGCAGGCCGCCGACGGCTCGCGCCTCGTCTCGGACAATATCATCGCCGTCCGATCCACGGCGGAAGCGACGGGGGCTTCTGCCGCAGAAGTGTTGACCGTGGCGGGCGATCTCTCACATCAAGCTGAGTTCCTACAAACGGCCGTGCAAAACTTCGTCGCCCGCGTTCGGGCCTGATCAACGAGCTGAAAAGAAAGAAGCGAGGGATTTCTCCCTCGCTTCTCTTCCTTCAGCAGAAATAATCTCTTATTTCTTTGGGGGCTGACCGCCGCCACTATAGACGAAATTGTCGTAAGTGTTTTCGGCAACGCGGAACCAAGCGTATTGGTCTTCGCGGAATGCTTTCCACGGTTCGTAGATCTTCTTGAACTTTTCGTTCTTGGCAGCAACTTCATCATAAAGCTCGAAGGCGGCCTTATAGCACGCGGCCATCACTTCGCGCGGGAACGGACGCAGGACTGCGCCGTTGCCAACCAGCTTCCGCAATGCGGTCGGGTTTGCAGCGTCGTATTTCGCCAGCATATAGTTATTGCCATCGGCGCAAGCAGTTTCGAGCGCCTGCTGGTAATGCTTCGGCAGGGATTGGAACTGAGCTTCGTTTGCCAGCATCGACAGCTGCGCGCCGCCTTCCCACCAACCCGGATAATAGTAGTACTTAGCAACTTTGTAGAAGCCGAGCTTTTCATCATCATACGGGCCAACCCACTCAGCCGCGTCGATGGTGCCTTTTTCAAGCGCCGGATAAATATCGCCGCCCGGAATTTGCTGCGGCACCGCGCCGAGCCGCGAGATCACCTGACCGGCAAGACCACCGATACGCATTTTGAGACCGTTAAGGTCTTGCACGGTCTTGATTTCCTTACGGAACCAACCGCCCATCTGCGCGCCGGTATGCCCGAGCGGAATGTTATACGTGTTATAGCCCTTGAAGAACTCGCGGAGCAGTTCCTGCCCGCCGCCCTGATATTGCCACGCCATTTGCTGGCGGGTATTCAGACCGAAGGGAATGGCAGTATCGAAGGCGAAGGTCGGGTCTTTACCGACATAATAGTAGCTGGCCGTGTGACCGCACTCGACCGTATTGGCCTGCACTGCATCCAGAACCTGAAGGCCGGGAACCAACTCGCCCGCAGCAAACACACGGATCTGGAACTTGCCTTCGGTCAGTTCGGCGACGCGCTTAGCCGTATATTCCGCCGCGCCATAAATCGTATCGAGGCTCTTCGGGAAGCTCGACGCACAACGCCACTTGATTTCAGGGTTGCTCTGGGCAATTGCCGGCGCCGCAATCGTCGTCGCGGCAGCCCCAATCCCAGCAGCTTTCAAAAACTTCCGACGCTCCATTCGTCCTTCTCCCCAAGGTTTTTTTGACGTTCGGTTAGGACTATTGAGCCCAACCACTGCACTCAGGTACCGCGCTGATTGGGACGTTCGGGGCATCCTAGTTTCGCATGGCACCTATGCTGCGACAGACCCTAACACTGGCTGAGTGAGAAACACAAGATTCGTTTCACGGACACCCAAACGCCGCAATACTCTTCCAAGAAGCTTTTGGGAGGGGCTGACTCACCCCGCATAAGCCTTTGCCACTCCGCGTTATTTTCCGCTCTTGTCCTAAGGATGCAAGGCCCTAAGGAGGGCTAACACATCCGCTCTACACCAAGGCTTGACCCCCCGTCCGCCCCCGCTTATGGTGCGCCACCCAACACGGGAGCTCGTAGCTCAGCCGGTAGAGCACGTGACTTTTAATCATGGGGTCTCGGGTTCGAATCCCGACGAGCTCACCATTGGGCCAAAAAACCCGCCAAGTCTAAGACTTGGCGGGTTTTTAATTGCCTGAATGGGCTCAGGATCCAGCCTGCGCCAGGGTGAATCACCCCGGCGCAGCTGAAGAAAGATTAGATATTCCGAACGGCACCCTTTGAGGCGCTCGTCGTCATCGCCGCATAGGCCCGCAAGGCCATCGACACTTTGCGCGGGCGCGGTTTTGCCGGAACCCAACCCAGGGCATTCCGTGCCTCGCGGCGTTGGGCGAGGATTTCATCGTCCACGACTAAGCGAATCGATCGGTTCGGGATATCGATAGCGATTTGGTCGCCCTCTTCCACGAGGCCGATCAAGCCGCCTTCCGCCGCCTCGGGCGAGACATGGCCGATAGAGAGGCCCGAGGAGCCGCCGGAGAAGCGACCATCGGTCACGAGCGCGCAAACCTTATCGAGGCCCTTGGATTTCAGATAGCTGGTCGGGTACAGCATTTCCTGCATCCCCGGCCCGCCGCGCGGCCCCTCGTAGCGAATCAGCACCACGTCGCCCGCGACCACATGACCGCTGAGAATACCGCTTACCGCGTCGTCTTGGCTCTCGAACAAGCGGGCGCGCCCTGTGAAGGTGAGCACCGAGGCATCGACCCCGGCGGTTTTTACGATGCAGCCGTCTTCCGCCAGATTGCCGTACAGCACAGCAATGCCACCGTCCTTTGAAAAGGCATGCTCGGCATCCCGAATCACGCCGGTAGCGCGGTCGGTATCGACACTGGTGTAGCGGCGCGCTTGCGAGAAGGCCACCTGGGTCGGCACCCCACCGGGAGCGGCCCGGAAGAATTCATGCACGCTCTCGGCGGAGGTTCGCACCACGTCCCACCGATCCAGCGCCGCCTTGAGGCTGCTGGCGTGAACGGTGGGCACACTGGTCTCCAACAGCCCAGCACGGTCGAGCTCGCCCAAGATGGCCATAATGCCGCCGGCGCGATGCACGTCTTCCATATGCACGTCGGACTTAGCGGGCGCGACCTTGCAGAGCACCGGCACCCGGCGCGACAGCCGGTCGATATCGGCCATGGTGAAATTCACCTCAGCCTCATGGGCCGCCGCGAGCAAATGCAGCACCGTGTTGGTGGAGCCCCCCATCGCAATATCGAGCGTCATCGCGTTTTCAAAGGCCGCGAACGTTGCGATATTGCGCGGCAGAACGGTCGAATCGTCGCCTTCATAATAGCGGCGCGCTAGATCGACAATCACATGCCCCGCTTCGACAAAGAGGCGCTTGCGGTCGGCATGGGTTGCCAGCGTCGAGCCATTGCCCGGCAGCGACAGGCCAAGGGCTTCGGTCAAGCAATTCATCGAATTGGCGGTGAACATGCCCGAGCAGGAACCGCACGTCGGGCAGGCCGAGCGCTCAATGGCCTGGACATCCTCGTCGCTGATGCGGCTATCGGCGGCCGCCACCATGGCATCAACGAGATCAAGGGCCTTTTCTTTGCCGTTGATGATCACCTTGCCCGCTTCCATCGGGCCCCCCGAGACGAAAACGACCGGAATATTGAGGCGCATCGCCGCCATCAACATGCCCGGCGTAATCTTATCGCAGTTGGAAATACACACCATCGCATCGGCACAATGGGCGTTGACCATATATTCAACCGAATCCGCGATAAGTTCGCGCGAGGGCAGCGAATAGAGCATGCCGTCGTGGCCCATCGCGATGCCATCATCGACCGCGATCGTATTGAATTCCTTGGCAACACCGCCCGCGGCTTCAATCTCCCGCGCCACCAACTGCCCGAGATCCTTCAGGTGAACATGGCCCGGAACGAACTGGGTGAAGGAGTTGACGACGGCGATAATCGGCTTTCCGAAATCGGAATCCTTCATCCCGGTCGCGCGCCAAAGGCCGCGCGCCCCTGCCATGTTGCGACCGTGCGTCGTTGTTCTGGAACGATAATGCGGCATGATTCCCCCTCTATACGGACGTAATTATAGCGCTCCTCGCCGGGCCTTAGTCTTCTTGCTGCTCGGCGAAACGCTTTTGCAGGGCGGCTTCGATGCGCGGGCTGACGAAGCGGGAAATATCACCGCCAAGCCGACCGATTTCCTTCACAAACCGCGACGAGACGAACTGCTGCCCATCGGCCGCCATCAGAAACACGGTTTCGACGGCGGGATTGAGCTTGGAGTTCATCCCCGCCATCTGGAATTCATACTCGAAATCCGAAACGGCGCGCAGCCCACGCACAATTTGCGCGGCCTTATGCTCCACGGCAAAATTGATCAGCAAGCCTTCAAAGGGCACCACTGTAATACGGGCGCTTTCGGGAAGCAAAAGAACCTCGGCACTCAGCAGCGCCACGCGCTCGGTGAGCGAGAACAAGGGACCTTTAACGGCATTCTTAGCGACGCCAACAATCAGCGTATCGCAAATGCGCGCTGCCCGCCGGATAATATCGATATGCCCGGAGGTGACGGGATCGAAAGTGCCGGGATAGACCGCCGTGCGCGGCACAGCCGCTCCCGTCGCTGAACTGCCCGATTGAGGCATGGTGCTGGCCGACATCGCTGGGTTTCCCTCCCCCTTAAAGGCCGCCGGGTTCCTAATCCCGAACGGCCTCGCC
>NZ_JBILQX010000018.1:0-36297 GCF_044372965.1 Elstera sp.
GATGGCAATAAAGAATAGCCCCAACAGCAGGCCCTTGAACGGTTCGATATCCACCTGCAATTCGTGGCGATATTCGCTATCGGCCAGCAGCACGCCGGCGATAAACGCGCCTAACGACATCGAGAGACCGACAGCACTCACGAGCGCGGCGGTGCCGACGACGACGAGCAAAGCGGTGGCGATAAAGATTTCATGGGCGTGGGAGGCCGCGACCATTTTGAAGATCGGGCGGATCAGAAAGCGCCCACCGAAGAAAACCAACAGCAGCGCCAGCACGGCTTCGCCCACGGCCTGCCACGGGTCAACCGATGCAGCCGCACTGCCCTCCGGGGCCAAGAGCGGCAGAAGGGCAATCAGTGGAATAATGGCGAGATCTTGAAACAGCAGAATGGCAAAGCCATCGCGCCCGGTTTGCGTCGGCAGAAGGTCGCGTTCGGCCAGCATGGGCAGCACGAAGGCCGTGGAGGAGAGCGCGAGGCCAAAGCCGCCGATGACGGCAATCGGCAGGGCAAACCCAAGAACCCAATGACCAACAGCGGTCAGCAGGGCGGCGGTGAGGACCACCTGAAGCCCGCCAAGGCCGAAGACCGTATGCCGCATGACCCAAAGGCGCGACGGTTTCAACTCAAGCCCAATCAGGAACAGCAGCATGACCACGCCAAATTCCGAGACGTGGAGCATCGCATCCACATCGGTGACGAGGCCCAAAGCTGCCGGGCCGATAACAATACCCGCCGCAAGATACCCCAGCACCGATCCAAGCCCGGCGCGTTTGGCCAGCGGCACGGCAATCACCGCCGCGCCGAGCAGAATGACAATGGTAACGAGATCGCCCATCAGAGCTTCCAGCCGCTGTGAATCGCGGCGATTCCTCCGGAGAGAGTGCGCACCTCGACGCGCTCGAAGCCAACTCCACCCATTCGTGCCGCGAGTTCCTCTTGCGGGGGAAAGCGGCGGATGCTCTCCACCAGGTACTTATAGGAATCGCGGTCTTTCGCGATCAGCGCGCCCAATTCGGGCAGCAGCTTGAAGGAGTAAAGATCATAAACTTTATCAAGCCCCGGCAGCGTGACGTGACTGAACTCCAAGCAAAAGAACCGCCCGCCGGGCCGCAGCACGCGGAACGCCTCGGCCAAGGCTTGATCAATATGGGTAACGTTCCTGAGCCCGAAGGCGATGGTGTAGGTATCGACGCTGCTATCCGGCACCGGTAAATGCTGCGCGTCGGCGACGAGATAGGACAGCCCCGATTGCAGGCCGCGATCCAGCGCCCGGTCGCGCCCGACCGAAACCATGCGCTCGTTAATATCGGCAATCGTCACCAGCGCACCCGGCGCGCGCTGAAGAATACGAAAGGCGATATCGCCGGTGCCGCCGGCAACATCGAGGTATTTGCGTCCGGCGCGGGGCGCAACCCAATCGACCAGCGCCGCCTTCCACAGCCGATGCACGCCGAGGCTCATGGCGTCGTTCATCACATCGTAGCTGGGGGCTACGCTATCGAAGACATCGCGGACCATGCCAGCCTTTTGGGCGGGATCGACCGGGCGGAAACCGAACCAACCGGCTTCCCGGTCGGCGCTTTGGGCGGGGGGGGCGTTGTTCGTCATGGGGCTAGTTTAGTGCGAACTTCGGCCCGAGGGAACCTTTGCGCTCCCGAAACAGCACATAGGCTATTGTGAATTTTTCGTGCCAAGCCCCGAAACCCCTGGGGGCAGGGTTGTCAGGGTAAGACGGATAGGATACCTACTTGGGGGCAGGCGTAACGGCGCTGTCCGAGCCCCTGGCAAGGGCTCCCCTCTGGTCGTGTCGGGGGTATTTGCGAATGTCTTATGTGCATTGTCCCGCCTTGGTTCTGAATGCTGATTTTAGGCCACTCAGTTACTTCCCTTTGTCGCTCTGGTCATGGCAAGAGACGGTGAAGGCGGTGTTTCTGGATAGGGTGAATATTCTCTCTGAATACGACACGACGATCCGAAGTCCTAGTTTCGAAATGAAATTGCCGTCGGTTATTGCTTTAAAAGATTATGTGCATACATCGCGCCGACCGGCCTTTACCCGGTTCAATGTTTTCCTCCGCGATGCTTTTAGCTGCCAATATTGCGGCGATCAGTTCCCAACCCACGAGCTTACCTTCGATCACGTCATTCCTCGCTCGCGCGGGGGCCGGACCTCGTGGGAGAATGTCGTCACGGCCTGCTCCTGCTGTAATTTGCGCAAGGGCAGCCATTTGCCGCGCGAAATTCGCATGTTCCCGCTGGAGCCCGCGCAAGAGCCCTCAACGCACTTCCTGCAAGAGCGCGGCCGCCGCTTCCCGCCGAACTTCCTGCACGAAAGCTGGCGGGATTTTCTCTATTGGGACAGCGAATTGGATGTTGGTTAGGGTTTTAATCAGGGGCCTTGCCCCTGAATCCCAGCCAAGGGGCTAGCCCCTTGGCAATCCCATTTTTTTAAATCCTGATTCCCTTTGGGGGACAGTTGAAATCGTGGATTCTCAAGGGGCCGTCCCCCCTTGAGCGGGGTGTGGGGCAGAGCCCCGCAATTCTCTATTCCGCAAAAACTGCTTGAACGAGATTCCCGATACGCTGGCGGAACTGGTGAAATTTTCGCACCTCGGTATGGCGCGTCGGATGCACCCGGTTGGCCAGCAACGCCCAGGTAATTCCGCGTTCGGGATCGATCCACACGCCCGTGCCGGTAAAGCCGGTATGGCCGATGGTTTTGGCGGAACAAAGCCCGCCGCCGGACCAATTTGGGTGGCGAACCTGCCACCCTAGCGCCCGCGTATCGGTCTGTTTTTCCAGCATGGCGATACGCGCAGCATTCGGAAGAGCGGCCCCGAAGGCGAGGGCTTCGGCCCGGCCTAGCACCGTCGCCAGCGTGCCGAATAATCCGGCGTGCCCAGCGATACCGCCGAGGGCGAAGGCGTTTTCGTCGTGAACCTCGCCCTTTATCATCCGCCCGCGCCATTGGCAGGCTTCGGTTGCCACGGTTAACGCCGGGCCGGGCGAGACCGCGAATCCGGCGGCCTCCGCCAACGTGGTAAGGCTTTGGCCGGTCAGACGGGTGACGATAATCCCGAGCAGTATAAAATTAATGTCGGAATAGACGTTTTCGCCGAACGCCCAATCCTTTTGCAGAATCAGCGCCGTTAGCCGCTCCGCGCCCTCGCCCCAGGTATAGATCGGCTCGACGGCGGGCAGGCCGCTGGTATGGGTCAGGCATTGGCGCAGCGTGACGCTGCGGACCCGGTGGCTGGGGTCGTATTGATGCAGATCGGGCAGATGGGTGCTCAGCAGATCGTCAAGGTCTAAGCGCCCCGCTGCTGCGAGGGCGAGAATCGCGGGCGTGGTCAGCAGCACTTTGGTGAGGCTGGCGAGATCGAAGCGGTGATCGGGAGTGAGCGCCTCCGGTTCCGGCACGCGCTGGGCCAGCCCTAGGCTGGTTTCGAACCGTACTCCGTCGCGCGTCCGCAGGCCAAAGGCAAGACCGGGGCAGAGGCCGGACTCAATCGCCTCTTCAAGGGCAGCCGCGAGGGGGGGGAAGCGGGGATCGGGCATAGACCTCAACTCGGCTTGTTTGGGCGGTGCAAAACCCCGCCGCTGACAGGATAGGCCGCGCCGGTCGTGCTGGGAAGGCTCAGCACGCGCCCCTGCACGGCACGAATGGCGAGAAAACCGAAGGCTTGCGCTTCCAAGGCGTCGCCATCCCAGCCTAAGGTTTCGACCGGAACGGCGGGGGCCAAAGCCGCCGCTGCGATCCGCGCCATTAAATGCGCATTGTGCCGCCCGCCACCCGTGACCAGCCAGCGCGTCGGGCGACTGGGCAGATGCGGCAGGGCGGCAGCGATGGTTTGGGCGGTGAATTCGGTCAGCGTTGCCGCGCCGTCTTCGGCAGAAAGCCCGGCCACGGCCTCAATCGCCCAACCGTTTCGATCCAAGGATTTCGGCGGCGGGGCCGCGAAATAAGGGTGATCCAGCAGCCGGGCGAGGGCCTTTGTATCAACCCGCCCACGCGCCGCCAAGCGCCCGCCCGCGTCCCAGGTTTGATTGGTGTGGCGCGTTACCCAATCGTCGATCAGGGCGTTACCAGGGCCGGTATCGAAGGCCAACAGGGTTTCATCGCCAATATAGGTGAGATTGCCGACGCCGCCGAGGTTGAGAATAACCAAAGGTTTCGGCAAGCCCTGGGCAAGCGCTTCGTGGAATACCGGCACTAGCGGCGCGCCTTGGCCGCCTGCCGCCAAATCGGCGTGGCGAAAGCGGTTGACCACCACAAGGCCAAGCTGAGTCGCCAATCGTTGCCCGTCGCCCAACTGGCGGGTGTAGCCGCATTTGGGCCGATGCAGGATTGTTTGCCCATGAAAGCCAACCACATCGGGGCGCTGGCCGGTTTGGCCGAGCAGGGTTTCGACCGCTTCGGCGTTCACCTCGGTCAAGCGCGCTTCAAGGTCGCTCAGCGGGTCGGTTTCGGCGCGGGCAGGGTCATGGACCAGGGCGCGCAGCTCTTCGCGTAGATCGCTCGGATAGGGCAGCGTCAGGGAGGGGCCAAACGCGGTAATCCGGTCGCCATCGCTTTCAATCCACGCCGCATCGACCCCATCAAGGGCGGTGCCGCTCATTAACCCAAGTGCGCGTATCATGAAGTCTTCTCAAGAAAAAACCCGGCAGAGCGAACTCTGCCGGGTTTCATCAGAATGTTAATCCCGAAAGATTAGAGTTCCGAGTATTTTCCGTCCTTCCAAACGAACCATACATATTGAGAAACCTTAAGGTCTCCCTTGGCGTCAAATTCGAGCTCGCCAATGACGGTTTTAAACTTGTTGCCTTTCAACGCTTTCGCGACATCGTCCTTTTTCATGGACTTGGCAATTTCAACGGCTTGCTTCCAAACTTCAATGCCAGCATAGGACAGCAAGGTGTACCCTTCGGGGTCGTAACCCGTTGCCTTGAACTGCTCAACAACTTTTAAAGCTGTCGGAAATTTCCGAGCATCGGCACTGTTGGTCATCAAAACACCGTCGCTTGCCGGACCGGCAATCGTCCCAAACTCCGAGCTGACGATACCATCGCCCGACATAAACGCCGCCGTCAGGCCCTGTTCGCGCGATTGACGAACCAGCAAACCGGCCTCGTTGTGCAGGCCACCGAAGTAGATAGCATCAATGCCAGTCGCCTTCATCTTCGAGACGAGGGCCGAGAAGTCTTTATCGCCTGCCGTAACGCCCTCGTACATGGCTTCTTTGAGACCGGCGGCCGTCATGGCCTTCAAGGTTTCATCAGCCAAGCCCTTGCCATAGGTGCTCTTGTCGTGAATGACGGCGACTTTCTTGCCAGCGAAATTCTTGGCGAGATATTGGCCTGCAACGGTGCCCTGCTGATCGTCGCGACCGCATGTGCGGAAGACGTTACCGAACTTCGCCTTATCCGTTAATGTCGGATTGGTCGAGGCCGGGGTGATCTGGATAATGCCTTCTTCGCCATACACGTCCGAAGTCGGGATCGAAACGGCAGAGTTGAAGTGGCCCAGAACGAACGGGACCTTCTTGGTGGCGAAGTTGTTGGCAATAGCAACGCCTTGGCGTGCATCCGACGCATCATCGCCATATTCGACTTTAATCTGGCGACCCATAACACCGCCAGCAGCATTGATGTTCTTGACGGCCATTTCAGCGCCGCGCTTCAGTTGTTCACCAAAGCTGGCGTTCGGACCCGTGAAAGGACCGGCAACGCCCATGGTAACATCTTGTGCGAACGCAGCGCCGGTCATGGTCGCCGCAAATGCCGCCGCAGCGACAGTCAAACCGAACTTCTTCATCATCCGAGTTAGTCCCCCTGTTTGGGTTGATACGCCCGGCTTGGTCTCTGACGGACCTTGCGCGCGGGCGGCTGGCGCAATCCTGCCCCACTCTTATCGGAAAGGCAATTTCGTAAAATTGCTGAATCGAGAATAATTGAAGGTTATATGTCTTGAATTTTACGGCACGCCCGAAGAGTTACAGATTGCCGTACATTCTGGTAACAATCTTGCGCACGAACGGCGCGACGACCAATACGGTCGGAAAAGCAATGGCCCAAGAAACCGACCAAGACCCCATCCAGGTCCCGACAAAGGCCCCCGGCTCGGCAGCAACATCGGCCAATCCCAGCGCGCGGAGCGTGGCGATGCCGGACACGACGAAGGACATCATGCCCGACAGCAGCAGCCCGAAGGTTGTATTGATTAAACGGGTCCGGGTGGCCGGTGAGACCGAGGCAGCAAGGGGCATTCAGTGTGTCTCGAACGGGGGGAAGGGGTTAACCCTCAACAACGCCTAAAAAAGCAGTGACGATTTCGGGGTCGAAATCAATATCGGTGCGGGCTTTGATCCAATCAATCGCCTCCTGCCGGGGCCAGGCTTCCTTATAGGGGCGTTTGGAGGTGAGGGCGTCGAACACATCGGCGACGGCGACAATCCGGGCGGAGAGGGGAATATCCTTGCCCTTCAGCCCGCGCGGATAGCCGGTGCCATTCCATTTTTCATGGTGGCCCAGGGCGATTTCGGCCCCGATGGACAGGAAGGTCCGGCCCCGCAGGCGGCGGCTGGCGGCCAGCAGAATTTCCGCCCCTAAGCTCGCGTGGCGGCGCATGGTCAGCCATTCGGTTTCGTCGAGCCCACCCGCCTTGCACAGAATACTATCGGGAACGCCGACCTTACCCACGTCGTGAAGGATGGAGGCAAGGCCGATTTTCTTCACCAGCACGTCATCCAAATCCCCCATCGCAAGCCCACGGGTTTGCATCTCGCGGGCGATTTTATTGGTGAGGATCTCGACCCGGTGCAAATGATCGCCCGTCGTCGGGTCTTTGAACTCGGCGAGCCGCGCCAACGCAAACACGGTCGCTTCTTGGGCCATCGATAAATGTTCTTGCAGCAGGACATTATCGTAAGCAATGGAGGCCTTGGCGCAAAACAGATCGACCAACCGGTGATCGAGTTGGGAGAGCGGGCGGGTGGCTTCGATAAAGGCGACCGAGCGCACTTCGCCGCTGGCCTTGAAAAACACGGCGCAATGATCGTCGAGATATTGATTGGAGCCGCGCGCGAACGCCGAAACGATTTCATGCACGATCGACGGGTGCGGAATTTCGGCCAAGCGCTTCCCAGAGAGACTGGCAAAGCGCCCGGCGGCCGCCCGCACCACTGCCGTTGGATCGGACCCCGGCAATTCATCGCCCGCCGTGCAGAGGATCGAGCCGCCCTCGGCATCCAGCAGCGCATTGATCTGGTCCAGAATCCCCGCAAGGAAAGCGTCGGTCGAGCGAAGCTCGAACAGGCTGGTGGACGCTTCCAGCACTTTTTCGAGGCCCTTGCGCCCCTGTTCGATGGCGACAAGATCGCGGTAGCTGCGCAGGGCGGCTACGATAGTGGTGAACAGCTTTTGCGCGGTTAGTTCCGCCTTCGATTTGTAATCGTTGATATCATACTCAACGATGACTTTTTGCTCCGGCGCCATGCCGGGCTGACCCGTGCGCAAGACGATGCGCACATTCTCATTGCCGATATCCTGGCGAATTTCTCGCACCAGCGTTAGGCCCGCGTCGTCGGTTTCCATAACCACATCGAGCAGAATGACCGCGATATCGTTCGCCTTCCTCAGAATCTCCCGCGCTTCGCCGCCCGAAAGTGCCGAGATGATTTCAAGCGACCGCCCTTCGAAACTGAAATCCGCCAGCACCATTCGGGTAACGCGATGAACATCGGGCTCATCATCCACCACCAGCATGCGCCAGGGTTGGGGAACCCGTTGCCGCTTGCGGCTCGGCTCCGGCGTATCGTCGGCAAACAGCAGTTCATCGTCGGGGTTGATGTCGGCGGGAACCATTAGGCGCTTCCTCCCTCAGAAACAATCGTCGGTTCGGCTCGGGACGGGATAGGCCCCAGGTCCACATCGGCGCTACGATCGCCCAACATCCGGTCGGGCGCGGTCAGCGGTAGAATCAGCGTAAAGGCGGTTCCCATATCGACGGCGCTGGTGCAGCCAATGCGGCCCCCCAAGGTTTGCGTGACGATATTATACACAAGATGCAACCCCAGGCCTGTCCCGCCCTGGCCGCGTTTAGTCGTAAAAAACGGATCGAAAATGCGCGGTAAATGGGACGGCGGAATACCGGCCCCATCGTCCTTGATCCCGATAACAACATTAGTGCCCTTTTTCTCGACGGCAATCTCCACAACGCCTTCGGGATGCGCCTCGTCATAGGCGTGGGTTAAGGCGTTCAGTAGAAGATTGGTGATCACCTGCCCTAAGGGCCCTGGGAAACTATCCATCTCGGCGTCGGCAAGGCAGGTAAACTGCACTTTCTGCGTCGCTTTGCGTAAGCGCGGGCTGAGGGACGAAATCAGATCCTCAATCAACTGCCCAACGCGGAAGGAGCGGCGCACGGCACTGGTTTGATCGGCGGCGACCTGCTTGAAACTATGTACCAATTCCGCCGCACGCCCGAGATTGGCGGTGATGATCTCTGCGCCTTCGGTAACGGTGCTAAGAAAGCCGGTCAGATCCGACCGCTTTAGGCCGCCCGATTCCGAGAGGTGCAAAAAGCTCTGGCTGCGTTCGGTCAGATGGGTTGCTGCGGTCAGCCCAATGCCGAGCGGTGTATTGATTTCATGGGCAATGCCTGCGACTAATTGTCCGAGGGACGCGAATTTTTCGGCTTGAACCAGATCGCCTTGCGCTGCGCGCAGAAACGACAAGGTCGATTCAAACTGCTCCAGCGTACCGCGCAGCAAATCAATCCCTGGTACGAAGCCGGAATAATGGCCGGTCTCGGGGTTGGTCGTGATGACGCCGTAGGTCAGCGCGCGCGGGTAACGCTCAGCGACCATGCGGCTGACGGTTTCGAGCGGCATGTCGTCGGGCAGGATCAGCGGGCGCGGGTCCATCGCCGTGCCGACCATTTCTTGAAGGTTCGAGCGCGCCGTGGACCGCGACAAAAGCCCAACAGGCTTGCGCGCCAGCACCACGGGCAAGGCCCAAATATCGGGCAAGCCATCGAATTTCAGCACCGCAGCCGTACAGCTTAGCTTCGGTGATAGCCCCTCTAACGGTCGGGCAACCCGATCGAGCCGCCACGTATCGGCCATCGACGCGGGGGCTGCTGCAGAACTAGCGGTGTCGGGCAGGGGCTGGGGTGCATTCATAGACTTAACCTAAAATGCATATCGTGAAGAATTCGTGATGATCGCCCCTGCTTCACGTGACCTCCAAGGTGTTAATGCGCAAAAAATACGGGAATCTTGGCGTGGTTGAGGATGTGGACGGTCGCACCCCCAAAAATCATCTGCCTTAACCGGCTTTGTGTATAGGCCCCTTTGATCATTAGATCGCAGCCCAACCGCTGCGCCTCGTCGAGCCACACCGCACCGGCATTCTTCTCGCCAACCTGCATATGAGCATAGGTCGCGCGCAGATCGTGCTTTTCGAGGTAGGCGGCAACGTCGCGCGCGCTGGGGCCGGTCGCCATTCCGCTATCAACGGAAACAATGTGGATTTCCTCCGCCTTGTGCAGCAGCGGCAGGGCGGTGCCGACGCTGCGGGCGGTTTCGGAGGAGCCGTTCCAGGCGATGAGCACGCGGGTGCCATCAGTTTCCGGCAGAGTCGGCGGGGCCATAATGATCGGGCGGCCCGTTTCGAACAACGCGGCTTCCAGCATAATCTCGGGTTCCGCTGAGCCGCCGACATCGGGCCGGGCCAAAACCGAAATATCAAACAGGCGTCCTGCCGAGGCGATGGCGTCGGCCGAAGGCCCCTGGGCTTCCATCCAATCCGCAGAAATATTTTCAGCCCCAACGTGGGCATCGAACAGGCTTTTCAATTTGGTCAGTCGTGCTGTCCCATCCTGCTGAAGCCGGTCGAGATATTCCTGGCTCAGGGCGAGCCCAAAATCGCCCGACGGCACGAAGCTTTCGAAGGCGGGGCGAATGGCAAGGCCGGTTACGCGGCCATTAAAGCGGCGGGCGAGGCGGGTGGCCAAAGCCAGCACCGGGCCTGCGGTTTGTTCCGTCCATAAAATTGCCAGAATTGCGCGCATTTACTAACTCCTTTTGCCTGAAGCAGTCCTAGAGGCTCGCTTGGGTCATCACCAAGAGGGCTCTCGGAGACCGGCAGTGTCATAAATGATCCTGCCTTATTTTCTGGGCGGTAAAAAGGCATTGCCGCCGTGTGTGCAATCGGCGTAAACCAAAGGGGGCGTCGGCGAGCCCCCGCTCGCCTGCTGCTTTTGGAACATCTCTGCTTGGGTTCGGTCTTAACCGTATCGGTGTTATCGCATCGGTATCGGCACGGCTCTTCCGAAGATTGGGACGCACGAGGCAAAGTCTGAATCGGCAAGGTCCGACAAGGGTAAAATGTTTAATCGAATCCTCGGCTGGATGTCCGCCGACATGGCGGTGGACTTAGGGACGGCAAATACCCTGGTCTATGTTAAGAATCGCGGTATCGTCTTGAACGAACCGTCGGTTGTTGCCATAGCGAATGTGCGCGGTAAGCGTCAGGTTTTGGCTGTCGGTGACGAAGCCAAGCTGATGCTGGGGCGCACCCCTGGCAATATTCAGGCGATCAGACCGTTGCGAGACGGCGTGATTGCTGACTTCGAGGTTGCGGAAGAGATGATTAAACATTTCATTCGCAAGGTGCATCGCGGTAGCCGCTTTGCTAGCCCGAAGATCATCATCTGCGTGCCCTCGGGCTCGACGGCAGTTGAACGCCGCGCGATCCAAGAAAGCGCCGAAAGCGCGGGCGCGCGTCAGGTGTTCCTCATTGAAGAGCCAATGGCGGCGGCAATTGGCGCGGGCTTGCCCGTGACGGAACCGACCGGCTCGATGGTCGTCGATATTGGTGGTGGCACCACGGAAGTCGCGGTTCTGTCGCTCGGTGGCATCGTTTACGCTCGGTCGGTGCGCGTTGGCGGCGATAAGATGGACGAAGCGATTATCGCTTATATCCGCCGCATGCATAATCTGCTGGTCGGCGAAGGCTCGGCCGAGCGGATCAAGAAAGAAATCGGTTCGGCCTGCCCGCCGGAAGATGGCGAAGGCCGCTTGATGGAAATCAAGGGCCGCGACCTGATGAATGGCGTGCCGAAAGAATTGGTGATCTCCGAACGGCAGATTGCTGAAAGCTTGGCCGAACCTGTTAGCCAAATCGTTGAAGCTGTGAAAGTTGCCCTCGAACATACCGCGCCGGAACTGGCGGCAGATATTGTCGATAAGGGCATCGTTCTCACCGGCGGCGGGGCGCTGCTTTCTAATCTCGATCTCGTCTTGCGGCATGCAACCGGTTTGCCGGTGTCGATTGCCGATGACGCTCTCTCGTGCGTGGCGCTTGGAACAGGTCGTTGCTTGGAAGAAATGGGTACGCTCAGAAATGTGCTGAGTACGGCCTATTAATCAGGTATAATCTTTTATTAAGACATCGTTAGGAAAGAGGATCGGGACGGAATGTCGGCTCGGCCCAGGTTTATGGAAATTTCTGGTTGCTCCGAAGTTCGGAGCGGCGAAACCTGGACTCTCTCCTAATGAAACCCCGCGTCGGTTCTGTCTCCCGGCTTGCGGCCCCGGTAAGGGCCGCACTGCATCGTTTCGCTTTTGCATCCTTGATCGCGGCGTCGTTTTTGTTGCTGATCATTCAGCGCGCCGAAGTGCCGGTTTTCGAGCGGCTAAGGGTGATAACGGTCGATTTCTTTGCTCCGATCGTGGATATTCTCGGCAGCCCGGTTACGAGTGCCTCGGAGTTTGCCGAAGACTTGCGGTCCGTTTTCAATCTGCGGGCCGAAAACGCGCTGTTGAAAGCCGAAGTGGAGCGTCTGCGCCAGTGGCGCGATGTGGCCCAACGGCTCGACGTTGAAAATCAATCGCTGCGGAATCTGACCAATTACGCCCCCCCGCCCGGTGGCCGACAAATCACCGGGCGCGTGGTGGCCGACGCGGGCGGGGCCTATGTGCGCAACCTGTTGATCGCGGTCGGCTCCAATCAAGGGGTGATGCGCGGTTTGGCGGCGGTTTCCGGCGAAGGCTTTATTGGTCGCGTCACCGATGTCGGCGAACGCACGACGCGCGTGCTGCTGATTACCGATTTGAACAGTAAAATCCCGGTTGCAGTGGGCCCGCGCGGCGAACGGGCCGTGCTGGCGGGCGACAATAGCGCTTTGCCCCGGCTGCTTTACCTCACCCAAGAAAACAATGTGGCTCCTGGCGATATTGTTGTCACCTCAGGTCACGGGGGCTTGCTTCCGCCGGGCCTGCCGATTGGCGCGGTCGAGACGGTATCTGACCGGGCGGTAACGGTACGTCCCCTGGCGGATTGGCAGCGGATCAATCATGTCCGTCTGCTCGACTATGGGCTGACTCAGATACAAGCCGGGGATTTGCCCGCTTCGGCACCGCCGCCGCGGACCGTTACGACACCGCGATGATTCTCGCCGGCCTTCTTCGCGCTTGGGGCACCTTGGGCAAGGTGACACCCGCCGCGATGACGTTTGTTTTTGCCCTGCTGTCGGTCACGCCGCTCCGCATGCCAGACGGCTTGACGGTAACGCCCTCTTTGTCCTTGATGGCGGTGTATTACTGGACCATCTATCGGCCGGATCTGATGCCGCCTGCGCTGATTTTTCTGATTGGGATCGTGCAAGACGTGGTGAGCGGCGCGTATCTCGGGTTAACGCCGCTGCTGTTGCTGGGCACTTACGCCTTTGCGCTCTCTCAGCGACGCGCGTTCCTGGGGAAACCGTTTGCGCTGGCCTGGGGGGGCTTTTTCTTAGTGCTGCTGGCAACGACGAGCTTTACCTGGATCATCGTGTCGCTGATCGCTCGCACCCCGGTGCCACTCCTGCAACCGGCGCTGCAGTTTTTATCGACGCTGCTACTGTTTCCGCTGGTCGTGTGGTTGTTTGTCCGCACGCATCGGCGCTTGCTACCGGGGCAATAGATCATGGGACGGCGGCAACGAGATCAAGAACGCGAACGTCTTTTCACCCGCCGCGCACTGTTGCTCGGCCTGGGGCAGGCGGGGTTGTTTGGGGCCTTGGGGGCGCGGCTCTATTATTTACAGGTCATTGAAGCCGATAAATACGCAACGCTCGCCGAAGATAACCGTATCAATATGCGCCTGCTGGTTCCGCCACGCGGGCGCATTCTGGACCGGTATGGCGAGGTTCTGGCGACCAGCCGTCTGAACTACCGGGTGGTTCTGGTGCGCGAGCAGGCCCCGAATGTTGAGGCGACGTTGGACGCGATTGCGCGCCTGATTACGGTAAGCGATACCGACCGCCGCCGCGTGCTGCGCGACGTGCGCCGCAAGCGCGCTTTCGTTCCGGTCATGGTGCGCGAAGACCTAAGTTGGGAAGAGGTCGCCCGGATGGAGGTGAATGCCCCCGATCTGCCGGGCGTTTCCATCGATGTCGGGCAAAGCCGCCTGTATCCCCATACGGAGGCTGTCGGGCATATCTTGGGGTATGTCGGGGCCGTGTCGGAGGTCGACCTCAAGGGCAGTAATGGCGATCCGTTGCTGGAACTGCCCGATTTCCGCATTGGTAAAAACGGCGTGGAGAAGATCCACGATCAGGCCTTGCGCGGCGTCGCGGGGGCCAGTCAGATCGAAGTGAACTCGGTGGGCCGTGTCATCCGCGAGGTCAATCGCGACGACGGTCACCCTGGCCGCGACGTGGAACTTACTATCGATATTGCCTTGCAAGAATATGTTCGCGAGCGGGTGGGGGAGGAGAGCACGGCGGCGGTTGTGATCGACTGCCATAATGGTGAAATCCTCTCGTTGGTTTCAGCGCCGGCGTTCGATCCCAATATGTTTTCCGCCGGGCTGAAGGCGAATGATTGGGAAGAACTCCAGGCCCATCCCAAAACTCCGCTAACGAATAAAGCGGTTTCAGGTCAATATTCGCCAGGCTCGACGTTTAAAATGGTCACGGCGCTGGCGGCCCTTGAAGCGGGCGTTATTAACGCCAATCAAACGATCAACTGCCCCGGCCACTATGAACTTGGTGAACGCCGGTTCCATTGCTGGAAGTATAAGGGCGGGCACGGTCCCATGAACTTGGGTGAGGCCCTGATGAACTCTTGCGATGTGTATTTTTACGAAATCGCGCGGCGTATCGGGATCGATAAAATATCGGATATGTCTCAACGGCTGGGCATTGGCGCGCCGTTGGGAATCGAGTTGCCTGGCGAGCGGTCGGGGCTTGCGCCGACGCGCGCCTGGTATCAGCGTCGCCGGGGGACGAGTTGGCCGCAGGGGGAAACCATCAATGCCTCCATCGGTCAGGGCATGATTCTGGCAACGCCCCTGCAACTCGCGACAATGACCGCCCGCCTTGCCTCAGGCCTTGCTATTGTCCCCCATCTCACCAAAAGCATCGGCGGGCGTGCCCCGGCGGATCGGGCCCACGCAGCCCCTGCGTCCTTGGGGCTCAACCCGCAGCATCTCGCCCTCGTGCAGCGCGGCATGGCGATGGTGACGAACGAGCAGCGCGGTACAGGCTATAAGGCGCGCATCACCGAACCCGGTATGGAGATGGCGGGCAAGAGTGGCACGGCCCAGGTGCGCATCATCAGTAAGGCCGAGCGCGATACCGGCGTTAAAAAGAACGAAGATCTCCCCTGGCGCTTCCGCGATCACGCGCTGTTCGTTGGGTTTGCGCCGCTCACCAACCCACGCTTCGCCTGCGCCGTGGTGGTGGAGCATGGTGGCGGCGGCAGCGCCGTGGCGGGGCCGCTGGTGCGCGATATTCTGCTCGAAACCCAGAAGCGCGAGATTCTGAAGCGTTTGGCGGGTTGCCCCACCTGCGGTGGGGAGCATCGGGGATGAGCTATAGCTTTAACCGTCACGAACTCTCGCTGGGCCAGAAACTCTGGCAGGTGAATTGGGGCATCGTGCTGCTGCTGACTGCGCTGGCCTCTATCGGCTTTGCCATGCTCTATTCAGCCGCGGGTGGGTCGCTGGAGCCCTGGGCGCAGCGGCAGATGATGCGCTTCGGCCTTGGGTTCATCATCATGATCGTGGTGGCGGTGATCGATATCCGCTTCTGGATGCGCTGGGCCTATCTGCTCTATGCTGGGACGCTGGCGATGCTGGTCGCGGTGGAGCTTCAGGGGCGCGTCGGCATGGGCGCACAGCGCTGGCTCGATTTCGGCTTCGTCCAGCTTCAACCCTCCGAACTCATGAAAATTATGCTGGTGCTGGCCTTGGCCAAGCATTTCCATTCGATTCCGCTGGAGCGCATGGGGCGGATTTCTGCCTGGGGACCGGCGGCGGTTCTTCTGGCCTTGCCCGTGGCCCTGGTGGTGAAGCAACCGGACCTCGGCACCTCGCTAATGCTCATCATGGGATCGGCGGCGGTCGGGTTCGTGGCTGGAATGCGGTGGTGGAAATTCGCTCTTGCCATCGTTGGTGCAGGCTCGGCGGCCCCCGTGGCCTGGAACTTTCTGCGTGATTATCAGAAAGAGCGCATTCTAACCTTCATGGACCCCAGCCGCGACCCACTGGGGGCGGGGTATCACATCACTCAGTCCAAAATCGCCTTGGGCTCGGGCGGCATTACGGGCAAGGGTTTTTTGCTCGGCACACAAAGCCATTTGAACTTCCTGCCCGAAAAACAAACCGATTTTATCTACACCATGTTGGCCGAGGAATTTGGCATGGTCGGCGCCATCACACTGCTGGCGCTGTATGCGCTGCTGATTCTCTATGGTTTTGCCATTGCTTTCCGCTCCTCCACGCAGTTTGGGCGCTTGGTAGGCGTGGGAATCGTAACGCACCTCTTTCTGTCGGTCTTTATCAACTGCGCGATGGTGATGGGGTTGATCCCGGCAAAGGGCGTGCCCTTGCCGATGGTCTCCTATGGCGGCTCCTCGATGCTGGTAACGATGCTGGGGTTCGGCCTGCTGATGATGGTTTGGGTTCACCGCGACACCCAGTTCACCCGCAGCGGCGGCCAGGATTTCGAGTAGCTTTTGCGGGAGCGGGGGAATCCCGGCGTTTTTCCGCTTGCCGTGCCCGCATTCGCTGGGTATACAAGCCACCTCGGATGGGTACATAGCTCAGTTGGTAGAGCAGCTGACTCTTAATCAGCGGGTCCAAGGTTCGAATCCTTGTGTACCCACCATCCCCAAAAGCCCGCCAAGTCAATGACTTGGTGGGCTTTTGGTTTTCAGGATTTGCTCACGGTTTGCAGCCCCATCCACGGGTGGTTTGCAAACTGCCCGTGGATGGGGTTTTGGGGAATTGGGGCTAGAGCCGGTACGCGATGAACTCGGCCCCGGCGGCCTCCATTGGGGTTTTCTGATCGTCCGTAAGGTCCCAGGCGACGCAGGGGACCAGCATGGCTTCGGCCCAAAGGTGGATCAACTCGGCGTCGGGCGTGAAGGCCACGTAATCTGCTCCGGCTTCCGAGGCTTCCATCGCCTCGTGACGGCTGTCGCCACAATAGACGCCGCAAATCCGGTCCGGCCCCAGCTTTTTGCGCGCCTCGGCGTAGACTTCCTGGGAGGCGAGATGCACGCCGTCGATATCGAGCGCTGGGATTGCGTCCAGCACCGTGCCAAGTCCGGCGGCGTCGGTCAGCAGAAAGGCGATATCCTGGGCGCAGGCGATAGGCAGTAGCCGCTCGGCGGCCTCGCGCAGGCTTGCCGGGCTAAGGCCGCTGGTATCGAGCGCCACGGACGCGATCTCACGGTCGGCAAGCGCGCTTGCTAGGGATTCTGCCGACAGGTTCGCGGCGAGAATCAGATAATGGCGGGCGGGAAGGTCGGGGGTAGCTGTGGTGCTCATGACGCGCATCCAGCCATAGGCTGCGCTTGAAGGCAAGGCAGATGCGGCCCCGATCCTCCAAAATGAAAAACCCCGCTGCTGCCGAACCGCGCGGGGCGGTCTTCGGTAGCGGCGGGGCTTCCTCCCTAAACTGGGGCTGGCTTATGCTTTGCCCTGATAGATCTTAACGATTTGATCGAGCATCGCCAAGGCTTCTGCTTTGGGGCGCTGGAAGGTATTGCGCCCGATGATCGAGCCATTGCCGCCGCCATCGCGGATCGAGCGGACTTCATTGTAGAGACCGTCCAGATCCTTGGCTTCCCCGCCGGAGAAAACCACAATCCGGCGGCCATTGAAGCAGCTTTGCACCACGTGGCGCACGCGCTCGGCCATCGTATCGCCGGGGATCTTTTCTTTATCGTAGACCTTTTTGGCCGCATCGAGCTCAAACGGCGCGGCAGGCGGCTTCACCTTAATGATATGCGCGCCCAGAAGAGCGGCCATATGGGCGGCATAGGCGCAAATATCGAAGGCGGTTTCGCCGCTTTTCGTCAGGTTCCCGCCGCGCGGGTAGGACCAGACCACGACAGCAAGGCCGACCGATTTGGCTTCTTCGGCCAACTCGCGCAGCTCTTCGATCATGCCGAAGGCATTGTCCGAGCCCGGATAGATGGTGAAGCCGATGGCCGAGCAACCGAGGCGCAGCGCGTCCTGCACCGTAGCGGTCACGGCTTGGTCGGCGTCTTCCTTCAGGCGCGACAGGCTGTTGGAGCTATTGACCTTCAAAATCGTCGGGATCGCGCCCGCGAAGCTGTCGGCCCCGGCTTCCAGCATGCCCAGCGGCGCGGCATAGGCCGACAGACCGGCTTCAATTGCGAGTTCGAAATGATAATGGGGGTCGTAAGCGGCGGGGTTCGGGGCAAAGCTGCGCGCGGGGCCGTGTTCGAAGCCCTGATCGACCGGCAGGATCACCAGCTTACCGGTGCCGCCCAGGCGGCCCTGCATCAGAATACGGGCGATATTGGTTTTCGTACCCGGATTGTCCGATTCATAGTAGCTGAGGATCTTCTTAACGCGCTGAGTAACCCGCATGGTTCGATTCATCCCTTGGCTCGGTTTTTACGAAAACCGCATCTGTCTCTGGCGCGGCTGTGTAACGAACCCTGGGGCCGAAAGCAACCGGATGAACGCCGTTATCCTGCCGAAAATACCAGTCATGCAGCAAAAAGCCGCTATCCTGGCGTAGTGAGTTGGGGAAGGTTACAAATTTGCCGCACGAGAGGCTTGTTCTGCCGCCGCGACCGTGATTGCATCCCGCCGACCATGACCCGCGCCCCGCTATCCCATTCCCCCAAAAAAACGCCCCGGCCTGCGCCGATGCCGCCGCCGCGCCGATCTTGGGGGCGGCGGCTGCTGATTTGGCTCGCGGCGGGCGCGGTGTGGGGGGGCGTTGCCGTGGGGGCGGTGATTGCCTTCTATGCCCTGCAACTGCCCTCCATCGGCGCGCTGATGGATGAAACCCGCCGCCCCGGCATTACGCTGCTGGCGCGCGACGGCAGCCTGCTGGCGACGGGCGGCGAGTTCTACGCGACGCCGCGGGCGGTGCGGGACCTGCCGCCGCACGTTTGGCAAGCGGTGGTGGCGATTGAGGACCGGCGTTTCTTTAATCATTTTGGTATCGATATTATTGGCTTAACGCGGGCCATTGTCGTCAATCTCACCGAGGGCCGCTCGGCCCAGGGCGGCAGTACCCTGACGCAGCAGGTGGCGAAAAATGTCTTTCTCACCAACGAGAAATCGCTGAAGCGCAAAGTACAGGAAGCCTTGCTCGCGCTGTGGTTGGAGCGACGGTATAGCAAGGAGCAAATCCTTGGCATTTACCTCAACCGGGTCTATCTAGGGGGCGGGGCTTGGGGGATCGATGCGGCATCGCAACGATATTTCGGCAAACCTGCGACTCAGCTTAACCTTTATGAAGCCGCCGCGATTGCCGGGCTGTTGCGCGCCCCAACCCGGCTGACCCCGATCCGTGACCCGGTGGCGACGGCGGGGCGGGCCCAGGTGGTGCTCGACGCCATGGTGCGCGCTAATTTCATCCCGGAAGCCGCCGCACAGGCCGCCATTGCCAGCGGCGCGCCAATGCTGGGCCAGATCGCCGCGCCGCGCCCTGGGCGGCATTTCGCCGATTGGGTGATGGAGGAATTGGGCGATATCGTCCCCATCGACCGCGATTTGGTGGTGCAAACCACGCTCGACCCGGCTTTGCAGCGCCAAACCGAAGAAAAACTGGCGGCGATGCTGGCCCAGGAAGGGGGCGAGCGCAAAATCGGCGAGGGCGCGGCGGTGATTCTTGATCCCGATGGCGCGATTCGGGCGATGGTCGGCGGGCGCGATTATCGCCGCTCCCAGTTCAATCGCGCGCTTGCGCCGCGTCAGCCCGGCTCCAGCTTCAAGCCCTTCGTGTTTTTGGCGGCGATGGAAGCGGGCTGGACCGCCGAAAGCCGGGTGGAGGATTCACCCTTACGCATCGGCTCCTGGACGCCGGACAATTACGACCGGCGCTTTCGCGGGTCGGTGAGCCTGTCGCAGGCCCTCGCCGAATCGCTAAATATACCGACCGTGCGGTTGGCGCAGGATGTTGGGATTAAGAAGGTCATTTCGCTTGCGCACCGATTAGGTATTCGCGCGAAGCTCCCGGCTAATCTGGCCGTGGCTTTGGGGGCGGGCGAGGTGACTTTGCTCGACCTGACCGGGGCCTATGCGGCGCTCGCTAATGGCGGCAAAGCGGCGTGGCCCTATGGCATTCTCAGCATCCGCGACCGGGCAGGGGCGCTACTGTGGCAGGGCGAACCCATCGGCGACGCACTCATTGATCCCCCGATTGCCGCGAGCATGCGGGCCATGCTGCGCGGCGTTATCACCCACGGCACCGGCAAGGCCGCCGGGGTTGCCGGCGAAGGGGCGGTGGGGAAATCCGGCACCACGTCTGACTATCGTGACGCTTGGTTCGTTGGGTGGGATAGCACCCAGGGCCGCGTCGCTGGGGTGTGGCTGGGCAATGACGATAACAGCCCGATGGCGCGCGTCACCGGCGGCGATGTTCCGGCCAAGCTGTGGGCGTGGCTGATGCTCGATTAATCGACCTTCCGCACCATGAAGGTCGCCGTCGCGCTGTAGCTCGCCAGTTTTTCGGCAATTGCCGGGGTTTGATAGGCCGAAAAACCGAAGCGGGACCAGTAGCGCGGCGTTTCATAGACGGCGGTGAGGGCTAAGCGCGGGGCTTCGATTTGCCGGGCTAAATCGGTCAGATAGATGACCAGCGCCTCGCCTAAGCGCGCGCCGCGCGTCGCGGGCAGCAGGGCGACATCGTGCAGATAAAGGCACTCAACTCGTTCCGGTAGCGCAATAAGCTGCGAATCCAAAGGCGGGGGCAGCAGGTGCCAGGGATGGGCGACGGCATAGCCGATCACTTCGCCCGCCCGTTCCGCCACGCGGGAGCCCTGCGGGAAAAGCTGAAGCCGCTCGGTGAAAACCATCGGGTCTTCGGGATATTCTTCATGGACCCGATCAGCGATGGCGTTGACCTGGGACAAATCGTCGGGGCGCATCGCGCGCCAGGAAGCTAGAGCAGGCGTCATCTCGGGGCTCATTCAGACGGCAGGATTTCGGCCAGATAGGCGAGGGTTTCGGCGCGGTTCGCCTGGCATCCGCCCCTCTCCCACCAGCGTTCGACGTCGGTCAGCAGTTTGCCCATTGCGGGGCCGGGGGCAACCCTCAACGCCTGCACATCGGCCCCGCCAATCGGGAAGGCTGGCAGGGGCGCATCCAGCAGCGGCAGCCACGGCAGACGATCCTGTTTGCCGCGCGCCGCCCGCACAAAAATTCCGGCTTTTAGTGGTTCGGGTCCCCAGCGGCGCAGCATGCTATAAGGGTGGGTAAGCTTAGTTTCGGCCATTTGTTGCGCTATCGCGATGAAATGGAGCTCGTCCTTGCTCCAACGCAACCGCCCGGCATAGCCTGGAAGCCCGGCCCCCTCGGGCAGGAGCGCCAATAGTCGCGCCGCCCATCCAGGGGCGGGCGGCAGGGCGGCGAGGATCGGCCCGGCGTTCGGCCGCGCATCGGGCAAAATCCGGCGCAGAATGCCGGTTTCGTGCATCGCCTCCAGGCTCGCCAGCGGATCGGCGCAGGCGAGCAATTTTTTGATCTCCGACCAGATCCGCTCAGCCGAAAGACGCGCGAGCCCCGGCGCGCAGTCGGCCAGAATCGCCAACAACCCCGGCCCCGGCGGCACGCGGCCATAGCGGGCCTGGAAGCGGAAATAGCGCAGAATGCGCAAGTAATCTTCAGCAATTCGCGCGCGGGCGTCGCCGATGAAGCGCAGACGGCCTGCCGCAAGGTCGGGCAAGCCGCCAACCGGGTCATAGACCCGGCCCGCCCCGTCAGCGTAGAGCGCATTCATGGTGAAATCACGCCGGGCTGCATCTTCGGCCCATTGTTCCGTAAACGAAACAACTGCATGCCGCCCATCGGTTTCCACATCCCGGCGCAGCGTCGTCACCTCAAACGGCTTACCGCCGCTGACCAAGGTGATCGTGCCGTGATCGATACCCGTGGGAATGGCTTTCAGCCCCGCCGCCTTGGCCCGCGCCATCACGGCTTCCGGCGGAAGCGGGGTTGCAAGATCGACATCCTGCACCGGCAGCCCCAGCAGCGCATCACGCACCGCCCCGCCGACGAAGCGGGCCTCGCCCTGTAAGGCCGTCAAAACGGCTTGAGTTTTCCCGCCTTCCCACCAGTCGGCGGGCGGAAGGCTGATATCCCCCGTCATTTCACCGTGCCGGGAACGATTTTGCCATTTTCCACATGGGGCGGGGTGTAGCGGCCAAGCGTACCTTCCCCGCGCTGCAAGCTCAGCCCACCGAGAACGAGGACGACCAGAACAAGCCCGAGCGCGCCGAGCCAAACAACGGGCGGGCCTTTCAGGTCGGGTAGCGGCTCGCCGCGCGCCAGCGCTTGCCGTCGCCGCAGCCAACCCCAGACGGCATAGACCACGAAGGGCAGCAGCAGGGGCACAAGGAAGGTGAGGAGGATACGGATCATGCGCCGGTCAAAACCTTGCTGAAGTTTACCAACATTCCGGCGGTGGCTCCCCAAATATAGCGGTCCCGATAGGGCAGCACGTAGAAATAGCGCCGCCCAAAGGGGGTGTCGCGGAAATGCTTTTGGTGATTGCGCCGGTCGAGAATAAACCCCAATGGCACTTCGAAAATATCGGCCACTTCGAAGGGGTCGGGGGTGAAGCGCGCCTGGGGCGACACCAGCCCGACGATGGGGGTAACGGCATAGCCCGTGACCGTTCGGTACAGATCAAGCCGTCCGAGCAGATCAACGGCGGCGGGGTCGAGCCCTACCTCCTCTTGCGCCTCGCGCAGGGCGGCGGCTTCCGGGCTTTCGTCGTCGGGTTCGATTCGCCCACCGGGGAAGCTGATCTGCCCGGCGTGATCGTGCAGATGGTCGGTGCGGCGGGTGAGCAGAACCGTTGGGCCGCTGGCGTGGGTGAGGATCGGCACCAGAACGGCAGCCGGGCGCGGTGGGGTCGGGGCATCGGGCAGCAGAAGCGGCGGCAGACCGCTCAAAGCATGATCACCATGCTCGCCAAACCCGCGATGGGCTTGAAGGCGGGCGCGAATATCGGCTTCCGAAAGTGTGTGGTCCAGGTCCTGCACGTTTACGCTCCCAGCCCTCATTCTAATCCAGGGGGAAGAAGCGGCCTGCGCTCCATACTCCCGTTCGGCCCGCCGCATCGATCACCGCTAGGTCGACCAGATGATAGAAGACGCTGCGCACTAAGCGCGCCTCAAGCCCCGGTTTCACTAAGATATAGGGTTGCGGCCCCTCCGTGTCAGCGCCCTGCCGCACCCAAAGCGGATGATCGGCGTCGAGCGTCACGATTTCGTCAAGATTGGTGCGGAAACTTAAAACCTGGGCCTCCCCCGCACCCTGGGCCGAGAGCTCAACGGCGATGAAGGGAACATCTTCTACCTCAATCCGGCCGCGCTCCACCGGCGTCACCAGCCAATACTCGTCGCCCACCCGGCGCAAAACCGAGGCGAAGAGTTTCACTAAGGGCAGCCGCCCGATGGGGGAGCCCTGGTAGGTCCAAGTGCCGTCGCGTTTGATGGCAATGCCGAAATCACCGCAGATCGGGTCGAGGGCGGGAAAAGCGGTTTGGGGCTGGAGGGGCGGGGCCTTTTCGGTCATGCTGATTTTCTCGGAACGCGGCGCGCGTCGCTTGACGGGGTTAATCCCCACCCCATGTTGGGTTTAGGGCCTGTTGTTAAAGGCTGCGTCGGTAAGAAGAAGGAGGTTTTGCGTGAGCGTCCTCGCCCCCCCTACAGATGCGGCCCGTTTGGCCGATGATATTGCCGAAGCCGGGCAAACGCTCGCAAAAACCCGCGCGGCCCTGGGCCGGGTGATTTTCGGGCAGGATCGGGTGATCGAAGAAACCCTGGTCACGCTGCTCGCGGGTGGGCATGGGCTGCTGGTCGGCATGCCCGGCCTTGCCAAAACCAAGCTCGTCACAGCGCTTGCAACCGTGCTCGGCCTGACCGACCGCCGCGTGCAGTTCACCCCCGATTTGATGCCCGCCGATATCTTGGGCTCCGAAGTGCTGGAAGAGGGGGCCGATGGCCGCCGGGCGTTCCGCTTCATTGAAGGCCCCGTGTTCTGCCAACTGCTGATGGCCGATGAAATCAACCGCGCCAGCCCGCGCACCCAGTCGGCCCTGTTGCAAGCGATGCAGGAGCGCAGCGTTTCGGTCGCGGGTCACTTGCGCGCGCTGCCCGCGCCGTTCCACGTTTTTGCCACGCAAAACCCGGTGGAGCAGGAAGGCACTTATCCGCTGCCCGAAGCGCAGTTGGACCGTTTCCTGCTGAACATCGCCGTCGAGTACCCGGATTGGGCGGCGGAACGCACGATGCTGCTCGCCACCACCGGCGTTGCCGAGCCGCCCACGGATAAGGTTTTGCAAGAGGGCGAGTTGATGCGCCTGCAAGCCCTCGTGCGCGTGCTGCCGGTCGGCGATTCGGTCGTCGATGGCGTCTTGCGCCTGGTGCGGGCGGGGCGGCCCGAAAGCAGCGAGATCGAGCTTGTCCGCAGTTCCGTTGCCTGGGGGCCGGGGCCGCGCGCCAGTCAGGCGCTGCTGCTCGCGGCGCGCGCGCGCGCTTTGTTGCAAGGTCGCCTCTCGCCGTCGCTGGATGATGTGGCGGCGCTCGCCCCGCCGGTGCTGCGGCATCGCTTGGCGCTGAGTTTTGCCGCGCGCGCCGATGGGGTTACGGTGGCCGATGTCATCGCCCGTTTGATCGAAGAACTCGGCTAAGGGCGCGGATGGCGACCGGCGCTCCCCTTAGTCTGACCCGCCAACAGGCTGCCGTCGAAGCGGCGCGCGGGTTGCCGCCCTTGCTGGTGGCGGCGCTGCGGGTCGCCGCCACCGTCGCGCCGGGGGTGCATGGCCGCCGCCGCGTCGGCACGGGCGACAGTTTCTGGCAGTTCCGCCCCTATGCGACCGGCGATTCCATTAGCCGGATCGATTGGCGGCAGTCGGGGAAATCCGATGCGCTGTTTATTCGCGATCAGGAGTGGGAGGCGGCACAAAGCCTGTGGTTGTGGCGGGATGCTTCGCCGTCGATGCTCTATCACTCCGGCGCGGCGCTACCCTCGAAGCGCGAGCGGGCGGAGGTTCTGACCCTGGCTTTGGCGAGCTTGCTGCTGCGCGCGGGCGAGCGCGTGGCCCTGTTGGGGGACGGGATTGCCCCGAGTGCTAGCCGGTCCACGCTGCCCCGGTTGGCCGCACGCCTGACCGAAGCGCCGGAGGGCGGTGACGGGCTGCCGCCACCCCAAGCCATTCCGCGCCACGGTCGGTTGGTGCTGATCGGCGATTTCTTTACCGCCCCCGAAGCGCTCGAAACCCGGCTGCGGGGCTTCGCCGATCACGGCGTGCGCGGGCATCTGGTGCAGGTGCTCGACCCGGCTGAAGTAGCGCTGCCGTTCAAGGGCCGCGTGCGCTTTCTCGATAGCGAAGGGGCTGATGAAATGCTCGCCCGCCGGGTTGAGGATATTCGCCCGGCCTATCAGGTGCGCCTGTCCGCCCACAGCGCCGCCTTGGCGGATTTGGCGCGGCGCTTGGGCTGGAGTTTCGCCCGCCATAGCACCGATCAAACGCCGACGATGGCGCTGGTCGCGCTTTATCAACAGCTTAGCGATAGCGCGGGCCGTGCGCGCGGGGGGGAGGGCCTATGATCGGGCTCGGATCGCTCGCCTTCGCCGCGCCCTGGATTTTGGGGGCGTTGATCGCGCTTCCGGCGCTGTGGTGGTTACTGCGGGTGATTCCGCCGACGCCGCTCAGCTTGCGGTTTCCAGCCCTGCGCTTCCTGCTGGGGCTCGAAAGCCAGGAAGAAACGGCAGCGCGGACGCCCTGGTGGCTATTAGCGTTGCGCCTGACGGTCGCGGCGCTGCTGGTGCTGGCGCTCGCCCGGCCCCTGCTCAATCCCGCTGCCCCCTTGGGCGGAACCGGGCCGCTGCTGCTCGTGCTGGACGACGGCTGGGGCTCGGCGGCGGATTGGGACCGGCGGGTCGCGGCGGCATCGACGTTGCTCGACCAAGCCGACCGGCAGGGCCGTCCTGCGGCCTTGCTGACCACGGCGCGCGCGGGCGACGATGCCGCGCCCGCGCTGTTCGGGCCGCGCCGGGCGGCGGACGTTCGCAATCGGCTCGCCTCCTTGCAACCGCACCCCTGGCCGACCGACCGGGCGGGGGCGCTTGCAGCGCTGAAAAGCTTCGAGCCGGGCGGGATTCTCTCAATTCTCTATCTCAGCGACGGGCAAGCGGATGATGCGATGACCCCGCTGCTGGCGCGGTTGGCGCAATTAGGCGCGCTCGACCTGCGCGGGCCGGATCGGCTGCCGCTGCTGGTGATGCCGCCGCCGCGCGCGACCTCGGCCACGGCGGCGAACAAGATTGAGCTTCAGATCCGCCGGGCCGAGGCTGGCGCGGCGGAAACCGCCAGCGTCCGGCTGCTCACCGAGGGCGGGCAGGTGATCGCGCAGCCCAGCCTGCGCTTCGCGGAGGGCCAGAAGCAGGCCAGCCTATCCTTCACCATTCCCCCCGACCGGCGCAATGATCTGGCCCGGCTCGATTTGGTGCCGCCCGCCGAAACCCGCCCGACCGTCGGCGGCACGGTACTACTCGATCAAGGCTGGCAGCGGCGCTCGGTCGGGCTTATCAGCAGCGGCGCGCTCGACCGCTCGCAATCGCTGCTCGACGATCCCTATTATATCGACCGGGCGCTGGCCCCCGTCGCGAATCTGACGCGGGCGAGCCTCGACGATCTGTTGCGCAAACCGCCGTCGGTGATGCTGTGGACCGACGCCGAAGGTGCCACCGCCGATCAGCGTAAACGCCTGCGCACCTATGTAGAGGCAGGTGGGGTACTCCTGCGCTTTGCCGGACCGCGCTTGGCCTCGACCGAGCTGGACGATGGACCGACCCTTCTGCCCGTGCGCTTGCGCCCCGGCGACCGGGCCTTGGGGACAGCGTTGCAATGGACCGAGCCGATGCCGCTCGCGCCCTTCCTCGCCACGTCGCCCTTCGCGGGGCTCGCCATTCCCGCCGACGTGACCGTGAAGCGGCAAGTGCTGGCCGAACCGGGGCCAGACCTTGCCGGGCGCACCTGGGCGCAGCTTTCCGATGGGACGCCGCTAGTGACAGCCGCTCCGGCGGGCGAAGGTTGGTTGGTGCTGATGCACGTTCCCGCGAGTGCCGACTGGTCGAGCCTGCCCGTCAGTGGCCTCTTCATCGAAATGCTGGAGCGGTTGATCGCCTTGTCGCACGCGGTTGCGGGCGAAGCGCAAACCGGCGTCGAAGGCGGGGTTCCGGTGCCGCCGCTGCAAACCTTGGACGGGTTCGCGCGGCTGGGGCCGCCCGCGTCGGGTGCCGAAGCCGTGCCGCGCGCGGGGGTGATTATGGTCGGGCCGCGTCATCCGCCGGGGCTTTATGGCAGTAAGGGGTCTGACACGGCGCAGCGCGCGCTCAACCTCACGGGGGGGACTGTAACCGAGGTGAAATCGCTCCGTTCTACACCGCAGGCCCTGCCCGCAGGCGTCAGCATGAACCCGCTTCAGGGGTCCGCCGAAGTCGATCTGCGGCCCTGGTTGTTTACGGCGGCGCTGATCCTGTTTCTAGCCGATCTCTTGATCGCCTACGGGCTGCGCGGGTTTCTGTCGGCGCGCGGGCGCTGGCATTTGGGGAAAATCGGCGCGGGAACGGCGGCGCTTCTACTGCTGGCGCTCGTGCCGGTAGACAGTAAAGCGCAAGCCCCCGCGCCCTATATGGACCCGCAGGTGCAGGAGTTTGCCCTGAGAGCGACCCTCGATTTCCGTCTCGCCTATATCCGCACGGGCGATGCGACGGTTGATAGCATCAGCAAAGCGGGGCTTGAAGGGCTTTCCTATATTCTTCAACGGCGCACGGCGGTGGATGCGGCGGAGCCGATGGCAGTGGAGATCGAGCGCGACGAGCTTGCTTTCTTCCCGCTGATCTACTGGCCGATGACCGACGCGCAGGCCCTGCCGAGCCCCGAGGCGCTGGAGCGGATCAATCGATATTTGCGCACGGGCGGAACGATCCTATTTGACACGCGCGACGGCCCCTATGGCGATGCCTTCAGCCCGAGTGCGGGCACGCGGCGCTTACGGGCGCTCGTGCGCGGGCTCGATATTCCGCCGCTGGTGCCGGTGGGGGCGGAGCATGTGCTGACCAAAGCCTTTTACCTGCTGCAAGAGTTTCCGGGCCGCGAAGCCGCCTCGCCCCTCTGGGTGCAGGCGAACCCCACGGCAGGCGGCGATGAGGTCTCGAATATCCTCATGACTCAATCGGACCTTGCGGGAGCCTGGGCTATGGATAAGGACGGCGCGCCGCTCTATCCGGTCTCGCCGGGTGGGGAAGTGCAGCGGGAAATGGCGTACCGCACTGGCGTTAATATCGTCATGTACGCGCTCACCGGGAACTATAAGGCCGATCAGGTCCATGTCTCGACCATTCTTGAGAGGCTGGGGCAATGAACGGCGTGTTCGGCGCAGGCGTTCAGATCGCCTTTGATCCGATGCTGCCGTTCTGGGCGATTGGCCTGCTGGCGGGTGTGGGGGCGCTGCTGGTCGGTTTTGGCCTATGGCACCGGGCACGGGGAAGCGGTTGGCGCACGCTGGCCCTCATTCTCGGGCTACTGGCCTTGCTGGACCCGGCCCTGGTCAATGAAACCCGCCGCTATGCAAAGGATGTGGCGCTGGTCGTGGTGGATGACAGCACCAGCCAAACCCTCGCAGGTCGTCCGGCACAAACCGAGGCGGCGCTGAAGGCGCTGCAAGAGGCGGGGGCGCGGCTTCCCGATCTCGACCTGCGCATTGTTCGGACCGGCAAAACCGGGGGCGAGGGCACGGCGCTGATGGGTGCGCTGGACCGCGCTTTAGAAGACGTGCCGCGCCAGCGCTTCGCAGGATCGGTTCTTATTACCGATGGGCAGGTGCACGATGTGCCCGCCGATCTCAGCGCTTTGCCGGGGCCGATCCATACGCTGCTGACCGGCGCGCCGGGGGAAGGGGATCGGCGGTTGGTCATTCTCTCCAGTCCCAGCTTCGCCCTGGTCGATAAACCCGCCCTGTTCAGCTTCCGCGTCGAAGAGCCTGCGGGCGGCGATGCAACCGTGCCGGTGACGATCCAACTCGATGGGGCCGAGACGCGCGCCCTGAATGTTCCGGCGAATCAGGATGTGGCGGTGGAAATAGCGCCGCGCCACGGCGGGCAATCGGTGGTGGAAATCGCAACGCCGCCGGGGCCGCGCGAGTTGACCGTGCAAAACAACCGCGCCGCGCTGACCGTCAATGGCATCCGCGATCGGCTGCGCGTGCTGCTGATTTCCGGCGAACCCCACCCTGGTGAGCGGACGTGGCGCAATCTGCTGAAGGCAGATCCGTCCGTCGATCTCGTCCATTTCACCATTCTGCGCCCCGCCGACCGGGTGATGGATTTGACGCCGGTGAACGAACTGTCGTTGATCGCCTTTCCGATCCGCGAGTTGTTCGAGGTGAAGCTGAATGAGTTCGATCTGATTATTTTCGACCGCTATCGGCGGCGGAACAGCCTGATTCCGGCGACTTACCTTCAGGCCGTGGCCAATTATGTGGAGCGCGGTGGGGCGGTTCTGGAAGTGGCGGCCCCGGCCTTTGCCACCAATCAGGGGCTCTTCTCCTCCCCCATCGGCGCGATTCTCCCCGGCCAACCCACGGGGAAACTGCTCGAAGGCCCGTTCCGCCCGGAAGTAACGGCGCTCGGCTGGCGGCATCCGGTCACGCAGGGGCTCGATGGTGCGGGCTTTCCGCAAACCGGCGCGCCGCCGTCCTGGGGGCGCTGGTTCCGCGCGGTGGACGTTACGGCGGGGCGCGGGCAGGTGGTGATGACCGGGCCGGACGCCTCGCCTTTGGTGATTCTGGATCGGGTCGGCGAGGGGCGCGTTGCGCAGATCCTCAGCGATCAACTCTGGCTCTGGTCGCGCGGCTATGATGGCGGCGGCCCACAGGCCGAACTGCTGCGCCGCCTCGCCCATTGGTTGATGAAAGAGCCGACGCTGGAGGAGGAAGATTTGGTGGCGGCGGTGCGCGGCGAGCAGCTTCAGATTACCCGTCGCAGCCTGACCCCTGCGCCGGCCGATCAGCGCCGCTTCGTCACCGTCACCGATCCCGATGGCAGCACGCGGAACGTGACCTTAACCGAGCGCAATGGGGTCGCGACCAGCACGGCGGCGCTCGCGGGGCCGGGCGTCTACCGTTTGGCCGAGGGGAATTTGCAGCGGGTGATTGCCGTCGGCACCGTCAATCCGAAGGAAATGAGCGACGTGCGCGCGACGGAAACCGTGCTGCAACCCGTGTCGGCGGCGACGGGCGGGGCGATCCAATGGCTGCGCGACGGTATTCCCGATCTGCGCCGGGTGGAGCCGGGGCGCACCACCAGCGGGCGCGGCTGGATCGGCCTGCCCGAACGCCGCGATTACGATATCACCGGCCTCACCCGCCTGCCGCTGCTGCCCGCCTGGCTTATGCTTCTGCTGGCTGGGGGAGCGTTGGGAATGGCATGGTGGCGGGAGGGGCGGTAAGCCTTCCCCCCACATGGTCCAGCAGCCCGATTTCCCACGGGGCCGGGTCGCGGAAGGTGGCGGCGAGCGTGTCGATCAGCAGCCGAACTTTCGTGCTCACATGGCGCGCATGGGGGAACACGACTTGCAGGGCTAGGCTCGATGGCGCGCCATCGTCA
The DNA here is from genome assembly GCF_044372965.1 of Elstera sp. Lineage (NCBI taxonomy): Bacteria > Pseudomonadati > Pseudomonadota > Alphaproteobacteria > Rhodospirillales > Rhodospirillaceae > Elstera > Elstera sp. Next base: position 30,162 of record NZ_JBILQX010000018.1, read on the forward strand.
AGGCAGATCGGTACGAGCTGCCCGGTCTGAATAGCCCCCGCCGACAGAAACAGCGGCGTTGCCAGCAGCCCCAACCCGTGACAGGCGGCATCGACCATCGAGCGGCCATTGTTCGACCGAAAAACCCAATTCAAGCCAATATAATCGCGTTTGCCATCGGTACGGTCGATCTGAAGATCGTCGCGGTGGCGGGCGAGGGAATAGCAAATGCCGCTATGCGCTGGCAGATCGGCGATTAGGCGGGGCGTGCCGTAGCGGGCAAGATAGGCGGGGGCGGCGACCAGCGTGCGGCGAATTGGGCGATGATGGGCGAGAGATAGGTTTCTCCTAAGGAGGCCGGGGCGGAAACCCGTAATGGCCCCCGCGGCTCGGTTTGCAGCCGCCCCACATCGGCCACCGCTTCTTCGGCTTCGGCGAGAATCCGTTGGCAGCGGTCGTAGAAACTCTGGCCAACATCGGTGAGCGACAGGCGGCGCGTGGTGCGGTTCAGCAGCCGCGCGCCCAACCGTTCTTCCAGCAGCGAGACCTGCTTGCTAACGGCGGCTTTGGAGAGATTGAGGCGTTTCGCGGCGGCGGTAAAGCCTTCGCATTCCACCACGGCAGCAAAAACCGCCATGCCCGATAACCGGTCCATTGGCCCTCATTGTTCGCCAGGGGAAACAGTCTGATGACCATAACCCGGATTATCGTTTGGGCAAAGGGAGCGCATCTTCATCGCCATCAAGGGCGCGTTCCTGGCCCGATTTCCCAAAGTGGAGAAGTATCATGGCGAAGATCCTCGTTCTGTATCATTCAAGCTGGGGCCATATCGAAACGATGGCCGGTGAAATCGCCAAGGGCGCGCGCGAAGTGCCGGGCGTCGAAGTCACTATTAAGCGCGTGCCGGAACTGGTGCCCGAAGAAGTGGCCAAACAGTTCCATATGAAGATCGATCAAGAAGCCCCCTTCGCTACCCCGGCGGAACTGGCCGATTACGATGCGATCATTTTCGGCGCACCGACGCGCTTCGGAACGGTGGCGTCGCAGATGCGCAATTTCCTCGATCAAACCGGCGGCCTGTGGGCCAAGGGTGCGCTGATTGGAAAAATTGGGAGCGCCTTCACCTCTACCGGCACGGGCGGCGGTAATGAATCGACCATTCTGGGCCTCATTCCGACGCTGCTGCATCACGGCATGGTCTATGTCGGCTTGCCCTATTCGGCCCCGGAACTGTCGGACGTTTCGGAAGTGCGCGGCGGCAGCCCTTACGGCGCAGGCACGATTGCCGGGCCGACCGGCGACCGGCAGCCGAGCGAAAAAGAAAAATCCCTGGCGCGCTTCCAAGGCAGGCACGTCGCCACCCTTAGCGTAAAATTAGCTGGCTAGTACCGCCGCGAGCGGGCAGAGAGCCAGTATAGGAGAGACCAACATGCTCGATTATCGACCCTTCGACAGCCTCGGGCGGATGGATATCAACTGGTTATCCGCCCGCTACCACTTCAGCTTTGCGAATTACTTCGATCCGGCGCGGATGGGCTGGGGCCCGTTGCGGGTATGGAACGATGATAAGATCCGCCCGCGCACTGGCTTTGATCCGCACCCGCACCGCGATATGGAAATCATCACCTATGTCCGAACCGGCGCGATCAGCCATCAGGATAATCTTGGCAACAAGGGCCGCACGGAAGCGGGGCAGGTGCAGGTGATGTCCGCCGGGACCGGCATTCAACACGCCGAATATAACCTGGAAGATTCCGATACGACGCTGTTCCAAATCTGGATCATGCCGAACGGCAAGGGCCTTAAGCCAAACTGGGAAACCCGCACCCTGCCGGGCGTGGGCGACCAGGGCCGCTTGATCCCGCTCGCCTCCGGCCAAGGAATTCCCGACACAATGCCGATTAACCAGGATGCAACCCTGTATGTGGCGCATCTCTCCGAAGACGGGAAGATCGAGCACACGCTGGCGCCGGGCCGTAAAGCCTATCTGGTGGGCTTTGAAGGCAAGGTGGCGGTGAATGGTCAGGAGCTCAACGCCCGCGACGGTCTTGCGGTCGACGATCTCGATTTGCTGACGCTGGAAGCTCGTGGGGCCGGTAGCCTGCTGCTGGCCGATTTGCCGGGTTGATCTGCAACCCACGCCGTAGCAGGCCGGGGAAGCTTCGGGTATAGACCCGTCTATGACCGCTCTTCTTCCCCGGCTTGCCCCAACCTTACGGTCCTTATCGGACCTTACCGACCACGGCTTGATCTCGGCTGCCGAGGCCGAGGCGCTGGCCCCTGTGGCCGAGCGTTACGCGATTGCCTTAACGCCGGTGATTGCCGAGGCGATTCAGCGCGGGGCCGCATCGGGGCTATCGAACCAGTTTCTCCCCGATTCCCGCGAACTGATTACGCATCCACTGGAGCGCGACGATCCGATTGGCGATGCCCCTCACAGCCCCGTGCCGGGCATCGTGCATCGGTATGCCGATCGCGCGCTGTTGAAACTCGTCTCCGTCTGCGCCGTCTACTGCCGCTTCTGCTTCCGCCGCGAAATGGTGGGGCCGGGTAAAGAGGGCTTGAGCCCGGACGAGTTGGGCGCGGCACTCGCCTATATCGAAGCGCATCCCGCGCTGTGGGAAATCATTCTAACCGGCGGCGATCCGTTGGTCGTGGCTCCTCGCCGTCTGCACGATCTGAAAACCCGGCTCGACGCCATCGCCCATCTGGGTGCGGTGCGCATCCACACCCGCGTTCCCGTGGTCGCCCCGGAGCGGATTACGGCGGAACTGGTGAAGGCGTTGGCGGGCCGGTTGCCGGTTCATATTCTTATTCACGCCAACCATGCCGAGGAGTTTGGGCCGGAGGCGCGGCGGGCGGTGGCGCGGCTGGTGGATGCGGGGATTCCGCTGTTCGGTCAGTCGGTCTTGCTGCGCGGTGTGAACGACAGTCTGGACGCGCTCACGGATCTCTTCAGGACGATGGTGAGCCTGCGGATCAAACCCCATTACCTGCATCACGGTGATCTTGCCCCCGGCACGGCGCATTTCCGGCTACCGCTGGCCGAAGGGATGGCTTTGATGCGCTCCTTGCGGGGGCCGCTCTCGGGTTTGGCCCTGCCGACCTATATGCTCGATATTCCCGGTGGGTTCGGCAAAGTGCCCGTTTCGGCGGATTTTTTTGCGCCCGACGGGCACGGTGGCTGGTGGATCACCGACCCGCACGGCCAGCGCCACGCCTACCGCGATATTGTTGAAACCCCGTATTGATTAAAAATTCAACCCCAGCGTATTTTGCGTCAGGAGAGCGGGAAATGGCCGGTTTTTGGAGTACGATGCCCGATCCCATCGAATTGATTGGGCTGATCGCGAGTTTTTTGACGACCGCAGCCTTTTTTCCGCAGGCGATCAGAACGATCTATCGGCGGGACACGCGCGGATTGTCGCTCGTGACCTATCTTTTGATGACCGTGGGGGTCGCGACGTGGTTCGTGTATGGCTTAATGATCGGCAACCGGCCGGTAACAATTGCAAATGGGGTTACACTCATTCCCATTGCCCTGATTCTCTTCATGAAACTTCGAATAGGCTGATCTTCTTCGGAGCCGAACGATGACGGCCGATATCAGTCTCGGTACGACAAACGGACAGGGTGAGGAGGAAATGGAAGCGGCCTCGGTGCTCTTGCGCCGCCTGATTGCCGAGCATCCTCACGAACGGATTTCGTTGGACGATCTGTTGAATGGCGTCGGCCACCGCGCGTTCGGCCTGCTGCTGTTGCTCCTGGCGCTGCCCAACTCGATTCCCTTGCCCGCCCCGCCTGGGCTGTCGACGGTCTTTGGCCTGCCGATGGCGATTTTCGGGGCCCAACTTGTCTTAGGCCATAAAGCGCCCTGGCTTCCGGCGTTCATGCGCCGCAAGACGCTCCCGCGCAACGAGGTTTTAAAGTTTCTGGATCGGGCCACCCCCTATCTCAATAAAGTAGAGCGCCGCCTGAAACCTCGAATGAACTGGTTTGTGGGGGGCACAGGCGAGCGCGTTGCCGGGCTTATCATTTTCGCCATGGCGGCGGTTCTGTCGCTTCCGATCATCTTTGGAAACTTTCTGCCGGCTTTTGCGGTGCTCTTGATGGCGCTGGCCATTCTGGCGCGCGATGGGGCAATGATGATTGCCGGGTGGGTAACGAGCGTTGTGGCCGTTTCAGTGGTCGGTTTGGTTATCTATGCGGGAATTGAGGCTGTGAAGCTGGCAGTGTTTTCGCTACTTTCTTAAAAAACCAAACCGAAAGGGATTTGAGCAGTGTTTCAGGAATTCTTCGAGCCAGGCGCAATGTCGGCCTTGTTTCAAGTTTTGATGGTCGATCTGGTGCTGGCCGGGGACAATGCAATCGTCGTCGGGATGGCGGTCGCCGGGCTTCCGGCCTCTATTCGGACGCGGGCGATTTTCCTGGGCATCGCGGCGGCGGCGGTCCTGCGTATCGTTTTCTCTCTGATGACGGTTCAGCTTCTCTCGATCACCGGGCTAGTTCTGGCGGGCGGCGTGCTGCTGCTGTGGGTCTGCTGGAAAATGTGGCGCGAAATTATGGACCAGCGCGCCGAACATAAGGCAGCCGAAGCCCTTAAAGATGCCACGGAAGATATGTTGAGCGAGGCCAACGCCAAGGCCGCCGAACCCGAAGTGCCGACGAAGACCCTGCGGCAAGCGCTCATTCAGATCATGGTCGCCGACGTGTCGATGTCCCTCGATAATGTGTTGGCGGTGGCGGGGGCGGCCCGTGACCATGAAATGATTATGGTGATCGGCTTGGCCGTTTCGGTGATCCTCATGGCGGTGGCCTCAACCTTCATTGCGCGCCTTTTGGCCCGCTTCCATTGGATTGCCTATGTCGGTCTCGCGATGATCGGCTATATTGCCTTCAAGATGATTTATGATGGCTTCAAGGAAGTGCTGCCAATAGTCGGTATGAACTAAGCCGAACGGTGCGGCTTTAGCGGGGGCTGGGAATTTGGGTGAGCTATCCGATTACGTGCGGTTTCTGGTCTCGCTCTTTGCGATCCTGACGCCGTTCGCGGCCTTGCCTACGTTCTTGACGCTCACTCAAGGCGAAACGCCGGAGCAGCAGCGCCTGACGGCCCTCACGGCAGCGCGAACGGTGGCGGGGGTGCTGATTGCAGCCTCCCTCTCCGGCGATGCTGTTCTTAGCGTTCTCGGGGCGTCGATCCATTCGTTCCGCGTCGGCGGCGGCTTGGTGCTGGTGCTCATGTCGCTCTCGATGCTGTCGGCAAAAGTTTCTTCCGTTCAGCAATCAGCGGAAGAAGCGGTGGCGGTCGAGGATCGGACCTCCAGCGGCGTGGTCCCGCTCGGTATTCCGCTGTTGGCGGGGCCGGGGGCGATTTCCTCGGTGATCGTCGAAGGGCATCGGATTGCCAGCCTCTGGCATCAGGTGGGGGTGATTGCCTGCATTATCGTCGTCGCGGCGGCCCTTTACTGGTCGCTTCGCTTGGCGGTGCCGATTGGCGAGAAACTCGGTCGTTTTGGGCTCAACATCATCAACCGGCTGTTTGGGTTGCTGCTGGCGGCGATTGGTGTGGAAATGATGGCGGGCGGCTTGCGCGCGCTCTTCTCAGGGCTTAATTAGCTTTATGATAGGTCGCTGTCACGCAGCAGCCACAAAGAGGCGCTAGGGTCCGAGTTTCTTCCGCGTCGGCGGGATCGGCCAAGGCAACGAAAGGAAACGGGTATGGGAAGCTTTAGCATTTGGCATTGGCTGCTGGTTGCCGTGGTCATCATCCTGCTGTTTGGGGCCAAGAAGGTTCCGTCGGCGATGGGCGATCTCGCAAAGGGCATTAAAGCCTTCAAGCGGGGGCTGAACGACGATAGCGATGCTGCGCCAGCGGCTGCGCAGGCCGCAGCACCAACCCCCGCTACGGCGACGGCGTATGCGCCGCCCCCCGCGCCGACGGCGCAAGGGCCTGTCGCGGGCCTGCAAGTACCGCCGCCACCCGTCGTGTCGCCGGTTGCTCCTGAGAATAAGGCGTCGTAGCAGATCATGGCGCGCGTCGGGCTGCGGGCCGGGCTGTTGGCCCTGGCTGGCGCGGTTGGCGCGACCGCGATGATGGCGGCGGCGGCTTCCGCCCACGGGCCGCTTGCCTCCGAGCTTGCGAGCATGGCTAGCC
>NZ_JBILQX010000019.1:0-36293 GCF_044372965.1 Elstera sp.
CTTCATGTTCCGTCACCATCCGAACGGCGCGGGCGCGGACTTCAGGAGAAAACTTGTTCGTCGTCTTGCTTGTCATAGACCCTACTTCTCACGAGTTGGGGTCTCCGGCAAACTCGGGGCGGTTCACCCAGGCTTGATCGATGATAATCTGATCGCCGAACAGGCCAGGATGATAAAACAGGATTCCGCAGCGGTGGAGGTAGGTCAGAATCGTCGCGTCGCCCGTTTTCACGCCTTTTTCGGTACAGAGGTCGCGGAACCAGTCGCGGCTTCGCAGTTGGTTTTCGGGGGCGTAGGTTCCATCGGCTGCTCGCAGCGCCTCAATCGCCCGCTGAACTTCGGCCCAGGACTGGCCGATATAAAATTCGCCCGTTGTTTCGCGCAGATAGTCGAGCCCGTCGCGGATGGCCGATTTTAAATCGCGGGCTCGGTGGCGGTTAGCGGCACCGAACGCGAGCGAGCGGAAAAAGGCGAACCTTTGCCCCTCCTCCAGAGAGGGGGATTGCTCACTTTTGTGCGTTTCGCATTTGCTTTGCACCCGCAAAACCGGGCTATTGGTCCCCGCATGCTCAGCAATTTGGTCAAACCAATAAGAACGCGGATAATTGCGCGACCAATAGTCGAGTGGATCGGCATATAGGGTTTCTGCGGTCTCCGGCTCCTTATCGGGCGACCAGAGCAGCAGAAACAGCGCGCGATTCCGTAAAAACAGCGCGTGGGTACTATGATAGAGTTCCTGACCGCCGAAATCCCATAAATGTAAAATACTGCTCTCTGGGTGCTCCTCATCGCCGGTCAAGGTCGCCGTCGTCACTTGAATACCGTGGGTACTATCCCACGCAGGATTAAACGGCTCCCGGCGCAAGTGTCGCGCCATCTGGGTTTTGCCCGTGCCGCCATTGCCCAGCAGGAAAAGCTTAACATCCCGGATCAATTTGCTGCCGGTCTCGCGGTCGGTCAGGTAATCGCGCAGGCGTTGTAGGCAATTATCTTCGTAATCCTCAGACAGAAGTTCGCTGGGGACGCCGTTCAGGGAGCTAATTTCGACATGTTGTAAGGCATGGCGATCCCAAAAGCCTGGCGGCACCGTTGTAAGGCAGGTTTCGAGTGCCTCAAATTTTTTTAATTCTAGGCAGGCGCTAAGAGGAGCGATGTCGGTGATTTGAGTGTATGAGCAGTCGAGGCTCTGAAGCTTTGGGCAGTGTTGCAGCCCGTCAAGGCTGATGATTGGGGTATTCCAGCAGCCGAGGTTCTGAAGCTCGGGGCAGTGTTGCAGCCCGTCGAGGCTGGTGATTAGCGTGCCCCAGCAGGTGAGGCTCTGAAGCTCGGGGCAGTGTTGTAGCCCGTCAAGGCTGATGATTGGGGTATTCCAGCAGCCGAGGTTCTGAAGCTCGGGGCAGTGTTGCAGCCCGTCGAGGTTGGTGATTTCGGTGCTTGAGCAGGCGAGGCTCTGAAACATGGGGCAGTGTTGCAGCCCATCGAGGCTGGTGATTTCGGTGCTTGAGCAGTCGAGGCTCTGAAGCTCGGGGCAGTGTTGCAGCCCGTCGAGGCTGGTCAGAGGATTATTCGAGAAATCCAGCGCCTGCAGATGCCTCACCATCGCCAGTTCGGGCGGAAGCGCCTCAAGCTCCAACCCCTCCAAATCCAAAACCCCCGTCTGCGCTTGCGCCTCCTTGGCAATGCGGGCACGGGCCACTTCATAACCATTGGTACCGTCAAATTCAGGAATGATGGGCACAATACGGGTCTTTCCAAAAAGGGCTTAGCCTTTTCGAGATTAACCAATTGTCTTTACATCGGGAAGCTGTAACCCGTCCTCACCTTACGCGCGCCTAAACCATGACGACGGCGACGTTACGGCCCCCCTCAGTTCACCTCATTCCGCCACGGCGGGTTCGCCCCGGCGCGCGAACAGGTGAGGGCGGCGCAGACTGAGGCGAAGCGCAGGCTATCGCCTAAGACTTCGGTCGGCAGTTTGGTAAGCCGGGTCAGCGCGTCCTTCTCCCGCAAGGCCACGAGGAGGGCGGCGAGGAAAGTGTCGCCCGCGCCGATGGTATCGACGACCGAGATTTCCGGCGCGGGAACGTGGATCGGGCCGGAAGCTTTGTGCCACGCGCTCGCCCCGTGCCGCCCGAGGGTGAGCACGACCAGATCGGCCCCATCTTTCAAAAACTGATCGGCCACCACGTCGGGGTTGGCGTCGCCGTAGAGAAAGGCGAAATCCTCGTCCGACAGGCGAATAAGGCGCGCTTCTTTGGCGAAAGTGGCAATGCGGGCGCGGTAATCGGCCAGATCCTTCACCAGCGCCGGGCGGCAGTTGGGATCGAGCGACACCAGGGTGTGCGGCCTGGCGCTGCGGGCCAGGGCCAGGGTTTCGGCGCTGGTCGGATCGTCGATGAGGGTGGTGGAGCCGATGTGAACCGCATCGACCTCCGCCCAGGGAAAGCGGGCCGCATCGAACCGCCAGGCGCGCGCGGCGGTGGCTTTATCATAGAAAGCATAGCGCGCTTGGGTATCGATCAGTTGCACGAAAGCGAGAGTATTCTGGTCGTCGCTGCGGTCGCAAAAACGCAGATCGACGCCGGAGGCTTCGGCGTGATCGGCGATCATTTGCCCGAAGATATCGGTCGAAAGCCCGCCGATGAACCCCGTGGGCGCACCCAGGCGGGCCATGGCGACGGCGATATTGAGGCAGGAGCCGCCGACGGTCGGGCGCATCGCCCCCTGACCCTCTTTCGCTTGCGTCGGCATAAAATCAATCAGGGCGTCGCCGCAGCTTAAAAGCCAACCGTTCGTCATTGTTTATCCTGCCATGATAGTGCGGCTCAGCCGGTCGAGCGCTTGCATATGGGTGAAGACCTGCCGCTTTTTGAGGTGGAAGGCGGCAATGGCCCCGTTTGCGGGTTCGGTGACGGCGCCGATGCGCGATAGGGCCGCCATCGCCGCGCGAAGGGAGGTGAACCGCCCGGCGGCCATCGCCCCCAGCATCGCCGCGCCCAACAGAACCGGCTCGCGCGTGGTGGGATAGGCGACGGTGCAGCCGGTGCAATCGGCCATGATTTGCCGCACCAGGGCCGACCGGCTCGCGCCGCCGCTCATCACCAGGGTCGTGCAGGCGAGCCCCGCCGCGCGGAAGGCGTCGATGACTTGGGCGGTGCTATAGCCCAACCCGCAAAGCGCGGCGAGATAGAGGCGGGTGAGCCCCTCCAATCCAGCTTCGGTATCGAGCCCCAAAATCACGCCGCGCGCGTCCGGGTCGGCAAAGGGCGAGCGGTTGCCGAGCAGGTCCGGGACGATATGCAGCATGTCGGTACTCAGAACGCTGTTCGACGCGGGGCCGCGCGCGAGAATCGCCCGCTCCAGCCATTCTAAGGGGGCGAGGGCGTCGGCCTTGGCGCGGCTCTCCAACTCGGGGAAAGCCGGATGCAGGCGCATGAGATAATCGATGGCAGCCCCTGCGGCCGACTGGCCGCCCTCGTTCAGCCAATAGCCGGGGATCATCGCCGAGTGATACGGCCCCCAGATGCCTTTGACGAACAACGGATGTTCCGTGCTCGCCATGATGCAGGCGGAGGTTCCCATAATATAGGCGACGCGCGCCAAGGGGTCGGGCGCTTCGCCGTTCGGGCCGATGGCCCCGATGGTGCCAACCCCGCCCGCGTGGGCATCGATCAAGGACGCGCCGACCGGGATGCCGGGAATAAGGCCGAGGTCGCGCGCCGCTTCCGGCGTGAGCCCGTCCCCCAAGGCCGTGCCGGGCTCGACGATTTCGGTGCCGATGCGGGCGTAGGCTTCGTCCGGAAACTCCGGCAGGCCAATGGCGCGGAAGAAATCGCCATCCCAGCGCTTCTCGTGGGCAAGATAGGTCCATTTACAGGTAACGGTGCAGGTGGAGCGGGCGAGGCTGCCCGTTGCCCGCGCGGTGAGGTAATCGGACAGATCGAAGAAATGGGCGGCGCGCTTGAAGCTTTCCGGCAAATGGCGCTTCAGCCACAGCAGCTTTGGCGACTGCATTTCTGGCGAAATCGAGCCGCCGACATAATCGAGAACCCGCGCGCCGCTCTGGTTGATTTCCCGCGTTTCCGCCGTGGCGCGATGGTCCATCCAGACGATGATATTGCGGCCGGCCTCGCCGGAGGCACTCACTGAAACCGGTTGGAAAGCGCTATCGACGACGACCAGCGAACAGGTGGCATCGAAGCCGATCCCCCCAATCCGATCAGCGGTAACGCCGGAGGCGGCGAGGGCGTCGCGCGTCGCGGTGCAGACGGCGGCCCAAATATCCTCGGCGGATTGTTCGGCCACGCCCCCCGCGCCGTGCCACAGGCGGATAGGATGTTTGGCGCTGGCGAGCAAAGCCCCGCCCGCGTCGAACACCCCCGCCCGCGCGCTGCCGGTGCCGACATCGATGCCGATAAACGCCTGACCCATCTCCAAACCCCTGTCGTGGTGCCGCCTATCCTACCTCTACCAGCAGGTATAGCCCCCATCGACAACAACCACACTCCCCGTCATGAGGCTTGCAGCATCGGAGGCGAGGAACAGCACGACCGACGCGATTTCTTCGATCTCGCCGAGCCGGGCCATTGGCGTTCCATCGAGCCAAGCTTTGTACATGTCGGGCTTTGACTTCACGAATTCATTCAGCGGGGTTGCAATATAGGTCGGGGCGACGGCATTCACCCGCACGCCGCGCGCGCCCCATTCGGCGGCGAGCGATTTGGTCAGGTGATGCACCGCCGCCTTCGAAGCGTTGTAATAGCTCTGTTCCTGCGGCTTATTGACGATGAAGCCGGACATGGAGCCGATATTCACAATCGTCCCGCCGCCCGCTTTTAACATGTGATTGCCGAAGGCGCGGCAGCACCAGAAGGTGCCGTTGAGGTTCACGTCGAGCACATTCAGCCAATGCTCGTCGGTCACGGTTTCGGCGGGGGTTTCGCTGCGGGCGATCCCGGCGTTATTCACTAGAATATCGATGCGGCCGTATTTGGCGACGGTGGCGGCGGCCACTTCGGTCACTTGCGCGCTATTGGTCACGTCCATCAGTACGGTATCGACTTCATAGCCTTTAGCCTTCATGAGGGCTTGGCCTTCGGCGGCAACCGCCGCGTCGAAATCGGCGATGATGACCTTCGCCCCGGCTTCGGCCAAAGCTTCGACCGAGCCGAGGCCAATGGCACGCCCGCCGCCGGTCACGAGGGCGATACGGTTGGTGAGTTTGAATTTATCGAGATACATGGTGGTTCTTCCACAGCAGCAGAAATAGGAAAAGGGCGGTAGCGGGCTTGGATCAGCTCATCCAGTTGCCGCCATCGACGTTGAGGGTTTGGGCGACGATGAAATCGGCGTCCGCCGAGGCGAGGAACACAGCGGCGCCCGTGTGATCCTCCGCTAAGCCCATGCGCCCGAAAGGAACGGCCTCGCCCACGAGGCGCTTCTTTTCGCCCAAGGGCCGGTTCTCATAGCGGGCGAACAGCGCATCGACTTCGTCCCACATGGGGGTATCGACCACGCCGGGGGCGATACCGTTGACGTTAATGCGGTGTTTAATCAGGTCGAGCCCCGCCGATTGGGTGAGGCTGATGACGGCGGCTTTCGTCGCGCAATAGATCGACACCAACGCCTCGCCGCGCCGCCCCGCTTGGGAGGCCATATTGATGATCTTCCCGCCCGTGCCCTGCGCTACCATCTGCCGCGCGACCGCTTGCAAGGTCAGGAACAGGCCCTTCACGTTGACGGCGAAGAGGAAATCCAGGCTCTCCGGGGTCACGTCCAACACCGGCCCCATATCGAAAACGGCGGCATTATTCACCAGGATATCGATGCGCCCGGCGGTGGCGATCACCTGCGCGACCATCGCTTCAATCGAATGGAGTTTGGTCACGTCGAGCGCCACGGCATGCGCCTTCGGCCCGAGGGAGGCGGCGGCTTTTTCGGCTTCGGCATGATCGCGGTCAGCGAGAAATACCGTTGCGCCTTCCGCCACATAGCGCGCACCGATGGCAAACCCGATGCCGCGCGCGCCGCCGGTAATCACGGCGATTTTATTCTCAAGTTTCATGCGCGTATGGCCTTTCCAGCCGCATCGAAGCGGTGCAGGCGGGTGGGGTCGGGGGCAAGGGCGACGGTTTCGCCGACCTTCAGCCCCACTTCCCCCTGCACCCGCGCCGTCATTGCGCCGATTTCCGGCACGTCGAGATAGAGGAAGGTATCGCTGCCCAAATGTTCGGCGGTGGTGATGGTGCCGCGCCAGCCGTTGCCGTCGCGGGTGGGGTTGAGGTGCTCAGGGCGGATGCCCAGGGTTTTCGCGCCGTGGCGTTCGGCCTCGGCCCCGGTGATGAAATTCATCTTCGGGGAGCCGATGAAGCCTGCGACGAAGAGATTATCGGGGTGATCATAAAGCTCCAGCGGCGAGCCCGCTTGCTCCACCCGGCCCGCGTTGAGCACGACGATTTTGTCGGCCATCGTCATGGCTTCGACTTGATCGTGCGTCACATAAATCGCCGTTGTGGCGAGCTGGCGTTGCAGGCGGGTGATTTCCTGGCGCATCTGCACGCGCAGGGCCGCGTCGAGGTTCGAGAGCGGCTCGTCGAACAGGAACGCTTTCGGCTGGCGCACAATCGCCCGGCCAATGGCAACGCGCTGGCGCTGCCCGCCCGAAAGCGCGCCGGGTTTCCGGTCGAGATAGGGGGTGAGGTTCAGCACGGCAGCCGCAGCATCGACCTTCTTATCGATTTCCGCTTTCGGCAAGCCCGCCATTTTGAGCCCGAAGGCGATGTTATTGCGCACGCTCATATGGGGGTAGAGCGCGTAGGATTGGAACACCATCGACAGGCCGCGTTTGGCGGGCGGCAGGTTCACGACATCCTGCCCGTCAATGAGAATCGCGCCGCCGCTGACATCCTCCAGCCCGGCAATCAGGCGCAGTAGCGTTGATTTCCCGCAGCCCGAAGGGCCGACGAAGACGACGAATTCGCCGTCGTTGATGCTGAGATCGACACCGGGAATAACATCGACCGCGCCGAAGGATTTCTTGATGCCTCGAAGTTGGATCGCGCCCATTGGCGGTTTCTCCTAGATAAGTTATTTCACCGCGCCGAAGGTCAGGCCGCGCACAAGCTGGCGCTGGCTGAACCAGCCGATGATGAGAATGGGGGCGATGGCGAGGGTGGAGGCGGCCGACAGTTTCGCCCAGAACAGCCCCTCGGGGCTCGAATAGGCGGCAATGAACATCGTCAAGGGTGCGGCGGACCGTGTGGTGAGGTTCAGGGTCCAAAACGCCTCGTTCCACGCGAGGATCACGTTCAGCAGCATCGTGGAGGCGATGCCGGGCACGGCCATCGGCAGCAGCACGAAGAAGATTTCCTGGGGAAGGTTGGTGCCATCCATGCGGGCGGCTTCCAGAATCTCCTTCGGAATTTCCTTGAAGTAGGTGTAGAGCATCCATACCACAATCGGCAGATTGCCCATCCCAAGGAGAACCAGCAGGCCCCAACGGTTATCCAGCATCCCCGTGTCGCGGAAAATCAGATAGATCGGCACCAGCGCGCCCACGGCGGGCATCATCTTGGTCGAGAGCATCCACAGCAGCACGTCCTTGGTGCGCTTATTCGGCGCAAAGGCCATCGCCCAGGCGGCTGGAATGGCGACCAAAAGCCCGAAAATCGTGGCCCCGAAGCTGAGGAAAACCGAGTTCCAGGCATGATGGAAGTAATCGCTGCGTTCCTGAACCGTGAGGTAATTTTCCAAGGTCCAATGGAAGAATAGGAACTGCGGCGGCATCGCCGAGGCGTCGACCTCGGTCTTGAAGCTGGTGAGGATCATCCACAGCACCGGGCCGAACATCAGCAGGCCGACGGCCCAGGCGAAACCGGAATTGAGGAGGCGGCGGGGAAGCGGGGTCGAGCGCGCCATATCACGCCTCCAAATTCTTGCCGACGAGGCGCACGAGGAAAAAGGCGACGATATTGGCCAGCACCACGGCGACAATCGCGCCCGCCGAGGCCCCGCCGACGTCGTATTGAATGAGGGCCTGGGCATAGACGAGGAAGGCGATATTCGTTGTCGCAACCCCAGGGCCGCCGCCGGTGGTGACGAAGATTTCCGCAAAGACCGACAGCAGAAAAATCGTCTCGATCATAATGACGACCGTGATCGGGCGGGCGAGGTGCGGCAGAACGATATAAAAGAAATAGGAAAACGGCCCCGCACCATCCATTTCGGCGGCTTCTTTTTGCTCGCCGTCCAAGGATTGCAGCGCGGTCAGCAAAATAAGGGCGGCGAAGGGCAGCCATTGCCAGGCGACAATGAGGATAACCGAGAAAAGCGGCAGTCGCCCGAACCAATCGACCGGCTGAAACCCAAACAGCATCGCCACCCAAGCGAACAGGCCCGAGACGGGGTGCATCAGCAGGTTTTTCCACACCAGCGCGCTCACCGTCGGCATCACGAAAAACGGCGTGATGACCATGATGCGCACGAGCCCCTGGCCGAACATCGGCTGGTCGATGAGCAGGGCGATGCCAATGCCGAGCAGCACGGTAATCGCCAGCACGCCGCCCACCAGCACCAGCGTGTTTTGCAGGCTGGCGAAGAAGTCGGGATCCGACAGGAAATAGGCGTAATTTTCAAACCCCACGAAGCTTTCGGTGCCGGGGGAGAGAAGATTATAGCGCAGGGTGGAGAAATAGAGCGTCAGCCCGAGCGGCACGATCATCCACAAAAACAGCAGGATGACGGACGGCGAGAGGGCGAGACGGGCGGCGATGTTACTATGGCGAGTGGCCATGCCGATGCTCCCAATTCAGAAAAAAAGGGTGACTCCCAGCGGAGTCACCCCCAGTCCGGGAGAGATACTATTTAATGTAACCGGCGCGCTTCATTTCGCGTTCGGTGGTCGCTTGGGCCGATTTCAAGGCTTCCTCAACCGAGGTTGCCCCGGCGATAACGCCCGAGAAGGATTGGCCGACGCGCGTTGCAATGCCCTGGAATTCGGGGATCGCAGCGAATTGCACGCCCACATAGGGCTTCGGCTTCACGGTGCTGTTGATCGGATCGGCGGCGTTGATGGCAGCCAAGGTTAGTTCGGCGAAGGGGGCCGCCTTCAGATAGTCGGGATTGGCGTAAAGCGACTTGCGCGTGCCGGGCGGCACGTTAGCCCAGCCTTCTTTTGCGGCAACAAGCTTGGTGTAATCCTTGCTGGTCGCCCAGGCGACGAACTTTTGCGCCGCGTCGGTCTTTTTCGAGCCCGCCGGAATGGCGAGGTTCCAGGCCCACAGCCAGCCTGCATTCTTACCGAGCCCAGCATTCGGGGCGATGGCGAAGCCGACCTTATCGGCAACGGTGCTTTCCTTGGGGTTGGTCACGAAGGAGGCGGCGACGGTGGCATCGATCCACATGCCGCATTTGCCCGAATTAAACAGCACGAGGTTTTCGTTAAACCCATTGGCGGAGGCACCCGGCGGGCCGGAATCCTTCAGCATCCCGGCATAGGTGGTGAGCGTTTTGGTCCATTCCGGCCCCGTGAACTCGGGGTTCCATTTTTCATCGAACCAGCGCGCGCCCATCGAATTGGCCATTGCCGTCAGGAAGGCCATATTCTCGCCCCACCCGGCCTTGCCGCGCAGGCAGATGCCGTAGGTTTGAGTGCTGGGATCGGTGATTTTCTTGGCGGCGCTGGCGATGAAATCCCAGGTCGGCTCTTTTGGCATCTGCAAGCCTGCTTTTTCAAACAGGTCTTTGCGGTACATCACGAAGGAGCTTTCGCCGTAGAAGGGCGAGGCATAGAGATTGCCGTTTTGGGAAATGCCGGAGCGGATGGCGGGCAGAAGATCGTCCACGTCATAATCCGCGCCGAGCCCATCGAGCGGCACCAGCCAGCCCTGCTTTGCCCAAATTGGCACTTCGTAGGTGCCGATGGTCAGAATATCGAACTGGCCACCTTTGGTTGAAATATCGGTGGTCACGCGCTGGCGCAGTACATTTTCTTCAAGCGTCACCCAATCCACGGTAATGCCGGGATTCTTGGCGGTGAAATCGGACGTGAGCCCCTGCATGCGGATCATATCGCCATTGTTGACCGTGGCGATGGTCAGCTTGGTTTGGGCCGAGGCGGAGAAGGCAAGGAGCGAGACGGCACCCAAGAGAGCGCCGAGGGTCATACGCATGATCTATCCTCCCTGGATATTGAGCATATGTTCTTATAGTGAGCGTATGTTCATTTTCCGAGTGTGCCTTGTCAATCGTAAAACGCGCGCAAGTGTCGCACAGAGGTATTTCTCTGCGCGTTTTTTGCGGTGCAAAATCAGGGATTTAGGGGGCGGGCGATTAGCCCAGAAGCGCGCGGGCCGTAGCTTCGTTGGTAATCAGGCCGCTCAGAATGCGCCCTTTTAGGGCAGCGTGGATGGCCTGAATTTTTGCACTGCCCTGGGCGACGCCGACGATCAACCGTTCGGCGGGAATCTGGTGCGGAACGCTCATAAGGGTGCGGTTGGTCCCGCCTTCCAAAATTTGGCCTTGTGCATCGAAAGCCCACCCGGCGACCTCGCCAATCGCGCCCAGGCGGATCAGGTCCATCAATTCGTCGCGCGAGATGAACCCATCGATATGCAGTTGCGCCTGCCCGTCGATCTGGCCGACGCCGACCAGGGTGACATCGGCCCGCGCCGCCAGCGCCCGGACTTTTCGAACCGCATCGAGCCCCAGCAGCAAATCGCGCTCCTCCGGCGAGGTGGCGAGAATCGGCAGCGGCATCGGGTAATGGCGGGCTTGGGTGAGATCGGCCAAGCGGCTCAGCACGTCGTAGAAGCTGGCGGCCCCGTCGCGCGAGATATTGCCGATCAGGGAGACAACCTCGTGCAGCGGGCAGTTGAGGCGCGGCAGTTGCTCGACCGCCGCCCGCAGCGCGCGCCCAGTGCCGACGCCGATGATAATCGGCTTATCAGAGCGCAACTTTTGTTCGAGAAACGCGGCGGCGGCCTGGGCAATGCCCAAGGTGCTGCTGGTCGAATCGGGGTCGCTCGGCACCACGTCGCAATGCTGAAGCCCATAGCGCGCGGTCAGTTGGGCTGCGAGTTCCATGCAGGCGGCAATCGGGTGGTCGAGCCGGAAGGTAATCAGCCGTTCCGAGACCGCCAGCGACACCAGCCGTTGCGCCGTGGGCCGCGACACGGCAAGCTTGCGCGCAATCTCATCCTGGGTATTGCCCGCGATGAAATAGAGCCAGCCCGCGCGGGCGGCATCGTCAAGGCGCGACGGGTCGTTGTCGCTGCTGGCCATCGGTCGGGTCACACTCCGGCGGGATCGAATTCTTTCATTCTCTTGAATAGGCGATCTGCCCCCGCCGCCGCTAGCATTTCCGCACCGGCGACATTTTGGTAATGGCTGCCGCCGGTAAAGCCCCAAACGATCATCCCCGCCGCCTTTCCGGCCTGAACCCCCGCCAGACTATCTTCGATCACAAGGCAGCGGGCCGGATCGGCGGAAAGGGTCTGTGCCGCGTGCAAAAAGAGGTCGGGCGCGGGTTTGCCGCGCGCCACCATCGCGGCGTTGAACACGCGATTCTCAAAGAACGGCGCAAGCCCCGTTAGGCTTAAGGCTAGGTCCAGCCGGGGGCGCTCCGAGGAGGAGGCGACACAGAAGCGCTGCCCGCGCGCCGTTAGCGCTGTCAGAACCTCGGCAATATCGGGAATCGCGGTTAAATCCCGCTGCATTCGCGCCATCACATCGGCCCGAAAGCGCGGCAGGAAATCATCGGGCAGGGGACGGCCCAGGCGGGTTTGAAAATCCTCGGCAATCGCGGTCACGCTGCGCCCGAGGAAGCGCGCCATCGCCTCGTCTGAGCGCGTTGGTAGGCCAACCTCGGTCAGCAGCGCCGCAAGGCTGGTGCAACTCAACACCTCGCTATCGACCAGAACCCCATCGCAATCAAAGATAACGAGATCGAAGCTCATCCGATCCTCCCGATATTTTTGTTCACGGTAGGATCAATTATGCGAATGAGCAAGCCCGTTGGTTAGGCTTCGACCCCAACCGCCTCGACAAGCCGGGCGTGGCCGTCGTGGGCGAGAAGCTGATCGAGTTCCACCAGAATGCGCCGCACCGCCCAGGGGCCTTGGTAGACCAGCGCCGTGTAAAGCTGGAGGGCGGAGGCCCCGGCTTTGATCTTGGCATAGGCATCGGCCCCGCTGCTGATCCCGCCGACGCCAATCAGTGGCAGGCAGCCGCGCGTTCGGCAAAACACTTTGCGCAGAATATCGGTGGAGGCGGCAAACAGCGGCGGGCCGGAGAGGCCGCCGCGCTCGTTCTTCTCAGAACTGCGCAACGTGTCGGGCCGGGCCAGGGTGGTATTGCTCAAGGTGAGCGCGTCGATGCCTTTTTCGAGCAGCACTTCCAACACGGCGTCGAGCCCCGCTTCATCGATATCGGGGGCGATTTTGGCCACCAGCGGCGGGCGTTTGAGGCCGGGGGTGGCAAAGAGCGCGGCCAGCCGGTCCAGCAAATCGCGCAACGGGCCGGGGCTTAGGAACATCTTGCCGTTCGCCGTATTCGGGCAGGAAATATCCAAGGTCAGAAAATCGGCCTGGGGGGCGAAGGCGCGCGCCAGCAGAACGAAATCATTGGCCGGATCGGCGCTATCGGCATTGGAGGCGAGATTAACGCCGACGATCTGCCCCGGCGTCTTGCGCGCGGCAAAGCGGGCGGCGACGGCGGCCATGCCCTCATTATTAAAGCCCATGCGGTTGATGATCGCCTGATCCGCGCTTAAGCGGAACAGGCGCGGGCGCGGGTTGCCGATTTGCGGCAGGGGCGTGACGCCGCCAATCTCGCCAAAGCTAACGCCTAAGCGCGGAAACTGGTGAAAAGCGCGCGCATTCTTATCGAACCCCGCCGAAAGCCCCAGGGGATGCGGCAGGTCGCGCCCGATAATATGCGTCGCAAGGCGCGGCAGGGGCGGAATCGGCACTTGCGGCACCATCCCGGCAGCGAGCAGCTTCAGCGTGAGGCCATGCGCCTCCTCCGGGTCCATCCGGTGCAGAAACGGGCGGGCGAGGGGGAAGAGATCGATCATGGTGTATCCCCTAGGGCCGTGACGCGATAATAGCGCTTAGCGATAATATCGTTCTGCGCTATTATGGCCGCGTGATAAAGAGTTTTGCCGACAAAACCACACTGTTGATAGCGGAGCGGCGCTGGGTGCGCGGCGTTTCGCGCGAGATTCAGACGGCGGCCTTGGCGCGTATGGAACTGCTGGAGGCCATTCGAGCGGTGGAGGATCTGCGCCTGCCGCCGTCCAACCGCCTGGAGAAACTCGGCGGCGACCGCGCCGGGCAGTGGAGCATCCGGGTCAATCGGCAATGGCGGCTGTGTTTCGACTGGCGCGACGGCCATGCCTGGAACGTCGAACTTGTCGATTACCATTGAGGGGGACTGACGATGGCCTATACCCGGGATTATATCGACCGGCTGGATTTTTCGGATATTGCCGACCTCAGCGATGGCACGCGCATTCCGCCTGTGCATCCCGGGCAAATTCTGCAAAGCGAGTTTCTGGAGCCGCTCGGGATGACGCAATATCGTTTGGCGAAAGCTTTGGGCGTTGGCGCGCGCCGGATTGGCGAAATCGTTTCGGGGCAGCGGGCGGTTACGGCGGATACCGCGTTGCGCCTGCAAAAGCTCTTCGGCCTGCGCGCCGATTTCTGGCTGACGCTGCAAATGCGCTATGATTTGGCCCGCGCCGAACCCGATATGGCGAAAACCCTGGCGGAAATTGCGCCCTGGCCGCTGCCCTCGGCGGCGGAATAATCGCCTCATTGCGCCCCCTCCTCGGGAAGAATCTGCGTCAGCAGGGCGTTCAGCCGCTGCCGTCCCGCCTCGGTGGCGGTCAGATGGGTGTCGGTCTGCGCTAAAAACCCGCCCTCGATCATGCGGGAAAGCCCGGCGGCATCCAAGCTGGCGTCCGGTCGCAGGCCGGTTTCGCGTAAGTAGCGGGCGAGGGGCACGCCTTCGGCGAGGCGTAGCCCCATCATGGTCAATTCGGTGAGCCGGTCGGGCACGGCGACGGGCTCGACCTCGGTCAACCCGTCTTCACCAGCTTCCAAGGCTGCCAGCCAAGTTTCCGGCGCTTTTTGGGCGCGGGTGGCGAGCTTGCGGCCCAGGGGTGCGCCATCGTCCAGGGTCAGCCGCCCATGCGCGCCGGGGCCGACGCCGAGGTAATCGCCGTAGCGCCAATACAGAAGATTGTGGCGGCTTTCCTGCCCCGGCCTCGCGTGATTGGAAATCTCATAGGCGGGCAGTCCAGCGGCGGTCAGCAGTGCTTGCGTCGCCTCATACAGATCGCCCGCCAGCGCATCGTCGGGCAGGGCGAAATCGCCGCGCGCGTGCGCCCCGTAAAAGGCGGTACCGGGTTCGATGGTCAGTTGATAGAGCGACAGATGCCCCACGGCCAAATCCAGCGCTTGCCGCAGTTCGGCTTCCCACGCCGCGACCGATTGGCCGGGGCGGGCGTAGATCAGATCGAAGCTGAAGCGGGGGAAATGCTGGCGCGCCAAGGCAATCGCGCGCCGGGCTTCATCGGGGTCATGGGTGCGCCCCAAGAATCCCAGCGCGTCTTTTTCCAGTGCCTGCACGCCGATGGAGAGACGGTTGACGCCCGCCGCCGCATATCCCGCGAAATTTTCGGCTTCGGCGGAAGTCGGGTTCGCCTCCAGGGTAATTTCCGTGTCGGCGTCGAGCGGCCACAGGTGGGCAATCGTTTCGATCACGGTGCCGACGAGGCGCGGCGGCATCAGCGACGGTGTACCGCCACCGAAGAAAATCGAGGAGACGGTACGATTGCCTAATCCTTGGGCGTCAAATCGGGCTTTTTGCCGCTTTAGGCTGGCGATAAGGCCGCGTTCCCACGCCTTTGCCTCAATTTTCTCCCGAACGTGACTATTAAAGTCGCAATAGGGGCATTTCGAGCGGCAGAAGGGCCAATGGACGTAAACGCCAAAGGCGCGCGGGTCGGGCGGCAGGGTCACGCGAAAACGGCTTTCACCAATTGCTCGAAGGCTAAGGCGCGGTGGCTCATGGCGTGTTTGGCGGCGGCGTCCATTTCCCCGAAGGTTTGGCTATAGCCCTCGGGAATGAAAATCGGATCATAGCCGAAGCCGTTCGGGCCGCGCGCTGGGAAGGTCAGCGTGCCCTCGATAATGCCTTCAAACGTCACGATCTGCCCATCGGGCCAGGCGAGCGACAGGGCGCAATGGAAGGCGGCGCTGCGGTCGGCATTCTCTGCCAATTCGGCCTGCACTCGCGCCATCGCCACCGAAAAATCTTTTCCCGGTCCGGCCCAGCGGGCGGAATAAATGCCGGGTGCGCCGCCGAGACCCGTGACCGACAGGCCGCTATCGTCAGCGAGCGCAGGCTTTCCCGACCCTTCGGCGGCGGCGCGGGCCTTCAGTTCGGCATTGGCGATGAAGGTCAGGCCGGTTTCCTCCGGCTCGGGCAGGCCCAAGGTGCCTGCGGCCACGACCGGCACGGCGAAGGGGCGCAGCAGATCTTCGATTTCGCGGACTTTGCCGGGGTTATGGGTGGCGAGAACCAGGGTATCGCCGGGGGTCCAACGGGGCATAGCGCGGTCTCCACTCTAAAAGGCAGCGGTCTATACCAGCTTCTGCCCAAGGGGCATAGGCATACGACCTATGCCGCCGGGGCACCTCGACGCGGATGCGGGGGCGGGGCAAGGATATCGCATGAAACCATATCTTCGCTTCAGCCTATTCTGTGCTGCTTTTTATAGCGCTTTCGGCGTCGCCACGCCGTTTTTGTCGGTCTGGCTCGATTATCGCGGCCTTACCCCGTCGGAAATCGGCTTGGTGTTCGCGGTTGGTATGGCGGCGAAGGTGGTTTTTACGCTGATGGCCGGGCAGGTGGCCGATCAAGTGGCGCGGAAACGCGATTTAATTGGTTTAACCTTACTGCTGGTCATCGCCCTAATGATCGCGCTAGCCAATTCTTATTCGCTAGGGGCAATCTTGCTGCTCTCGGCGGTGGCGACGGCACTTCAGGCGGCGGTTGTAACGGTTACGGATGCGGTGACGCTGGCGGCGGGGCGCACCCATGGCCTCGTTTATAGTCAGGTGCGGCTATGGGGTTCGGCCTCCTTCCTCGTCGTTGCGCTGGCGATGGGGCCGGTCTTGGAGGCAACGGGTCCGGGGCCGATCATTTACACAATGGCCGGTTTGGCCGTGCTGGGCGTCATCGCCAGCCGGGGCTTGATCGACCCGCCGATGGAGGCCCGCCCGCGCCCGCCGGGCCTGCGCGATATGCTGATGGGGTTTGTCGTCCTGTTGCGAACACGCTCCCTGCGGCGGCTCTATCTCACGGCGGCGCTGCTGCAAAACTCCCATCTCTTCTACTACGCTTTCTCTTCACTCCATTGGCAGAAGATGGGGCTGAGCAAAGATCAGATCGGTTTGCTCTGGGCCGAAGGGGTCGTGTTTGAGATTATTCTGTTTGCCATCGTGCCGCGCGTTTCCCTGCTGCGCCGTCCGGTGGCTTTGCTGGTCGTGGCGGGGATCGCCGGGATTGTACGTTGGTGCGTACTGGGGGCGACCAGCGATTTCACGCTGCTGATTTTCGTGCAGGCCTTGCACGCATTGACCTTCGGCGCGGCCCATTTAGGCGCGATGCAGTTGCTGAGCGAATGCAGCCCAGAGGGGCTATCGGCGCGCGCGCAGGGGCTCTATGCCGCGCTGCCGATGGGGATTGGATCGGGGCTCGCCTATATGCTCGTCGGGCCGCTCTATGGCGCCTTCGGCGGGGCGGGGTTTTATGCGATGGCCGGGCTTTCGGCGGCGGGTATGGCCCTCGCATTCGGCTTGCGCGGGCGTTCTGATCACGCGCCGCAGTAGCGTTGCGGGCCAACGTCTAAATGCAGATGGTCGCGATGGTCGCGGTCGGCGTTTGGCCCGAGGACGACGCTAAAAAGCCCGCAGGCCGATTTTGTCGCCCGGCGGAGGAACTGGCCTTTTGGCCCCTTATCGGCCCAATCGGCCTCCACGCGAATGCGCGTGCCGTCGGTGAGTTCAACCCCGATAATATCGATGGCGCGGCCTTTGGCGTGCTCCGAGAGGCGCGCACGGTTGTTGCGGATCCCACGGCAATTATAAGAGCCGACGTGATCGATGCGTTTGACTTCCTTCTTAAAGAGTTCTTCGGCAAGGGGCTGAAGAATTTCGAACTCAAACCGGGCAATAGCGTAGGCAAGATCGCAGGTGACAACCGTTGCGCGGCTTAACATCATCGTCGAGCGCTGCAGCTTAACACCGTCGACCACACCACATCCATCGGGTGTGGTGAAACTAGCGATAGGCTCGAAATCCCATCCTACTTCCGAAAGATTGGCCTGACAGGCGAGATAGGCTTCGCTGGGGCTTTCAGTTCGCGGCGGGAGGGGCGGCACCGTATCGCGGGGCGGGGCGGGCGGGCGCTGGGCGCAGCCTGCGAGAAGCGCGAGTGCTAGCAGAATACTGCTGATTCGGTAATTTAATCGCAATAAATGTATCGCAAAACCACGCATCAGCTTAGGATCTTTCGTTTGTTACTAACGGCACGAGGATGCCGATTATTTCAGTTTCATTTCCGTAAAAGGTATTGTATCGACACTTCAAATGACAGGGGGTCTCTTCCGAAATCTCGACAATTGTGTGCTTAAAGTAACCGGAAAACACCGGAATGCACAGAAAAGATCGAAACGGAAGCGGCATAGTTTGTGCGTGTTAACAATTGACGCGCGACATGCGCGTTACTGCTTCGGCAGGAGGGTGGGTGAACCGTGGGGGATCATCCGGCGGCCTGCCGTGCTGGGCACAGGGGAGACATGGGATGACGTCTTTTTGGACCTTGACGCGCAAGGTAGCGGTCATGCTTACCCTTGCGGTACTCCTCAGTTTTGCAGCCCTGATTGCGCTGCAAATCCGCGCGACGCAAGCCAGTCTGCTCGAAACGCTGCGGCAGGAAGCAACCATCAAATCGGAAATGCTGGCGGTCGCCGTCCGCACCGCCATTGCCGGGGGTGATGGGGCTGGCGCCGAAGCCGAGTATTTACCGCTGGCCAAGCGGCCCGATTCAACCTTGGCGAGCGTAGCCGCCTTCGATTTGGATGGCAAGGTAATTATCGAATATCACGATGAAACCAAGCGCTTAAAACCCTATCCTATTGATAAAGTTTTTAACAATGCGCTGCCCACGTTGAAAGAATTACGCAGCGCTGTTCTGGTTACTGAAGATCATATGGTAATTGTTTCGCCCGTTACGGGGCGGCGGGGCGACAGCCTGCGCGGCGCTATTGCAATTGCTTGGAGTCTTGATGCACAGAATCGGATGATTCAAGAGTCGGCCATGAATAGCAGTATCGCGGCGGTCATCATCATGGTCTTGCTCGTCGTGGCCCTGGTGGCCGTGATTGGCTGGATGATCTCGAAGCCGCTGCGCCGGATTGCGGGCGTGATGAAAGATCTCGCCGATGGCGCGCGCCAGATGGAGATTCCCAGCCAGAGCCGTCAGGACGAAATCGGTGCGATGGCGCGGTCCGTTCAAGTCTTCAAGGATAATGCTGCGCGGATGGACGCGCTTCAGGCCGAACAAGCGCGGCTAGAGGCCGATGCTGCGGCCGCTAAGCGCCAGGCCTTGCAGGAGTTGAGCCGCCAGTTCGAAGCGTCGGTAGCGGGGCTGGTCGGTTCGGTGGAAGGTGCGGCGGGCCAGATGATCGACCAATCCCGTCAAATGGCAACACTGGCAGATGCATCGATTAGTCACACGAGTACGATGACCTCGGCGGCGGACGATACGACGCGCAATGTGCAGTCGGTTGCCACGGCGGCGGACCAACTCGATCAATCGGTTCGGTCGATTTCCCAGCAGGTTCAGCGGTCGGTCACGATGGCGGGTGACGCGGTGGTGAGTGTTGAAATGACGACGGGGCAGGTGCGCGGCCTCGCCGATGCCGCCCATCGCATCGGCGAAATCGTGCAACTCATTAATGCCATTGCCAGTCAGACCAATCTTCTGGCGCTGAATGCCACGATCGAAGCCGCGCGCGCCGGGGATGCCGGGAAGGGTTTTGCGGTCGTCGCCTCCGAGGTGAAGAGTCTCGCCACGCAGACGGCGAAGGCGACTGAAGACATTCAAGCCCAGGTCGGCGCGATCCAGACGGCGACGGGCAGCACGGTCGATGCCATCGAAAAGATCGGCTCGATCATCCGCTCGATGAACGAGGGCGCGATGACCATTAACGCTGCCGTATCGCAACAAGGCCAAGCCACCAAAGCCATCGCGCAGAACGTGCGCCAAGCAGCCGTTGGCGCGGCGGGCCTTACGGAGCAAGCGCAGGTCGTGACCACCGAAGCCCAATCAACTGGCACTGCAGCGCAACAAGTGGTGCAGGCGGCAACCTCGATCAACACGCAGATCACGGTGATGCGGCATCACGTCGATCAATTTTTGTCACAAATACAGGCGGCATGAAGAGCGCAGCATTTTAACCAAATAAGCCAAGGCGATGTGGAAAAGGGAAAGGGGCGCTGTTAACAAGTATTACCGAGACAGTGTGAGTCCTTGCCTCAATGGCGGTGTTTGGTGGTGATTAAGGCAAGACTTAGGCACGTTAATAGGTATTACCTAGACAAGTTGAATTGCCTCCTGTAGGGACTCTCATAAGGAGTTTCACGGGAGGGCAGTATGGCGCACAGGATTCAGCGAGCGGGGTTCGTATCAACGCTGATTCTATCGCTTTTTGCTGTTCAGTCGGGGGCTCAGGGCAAGGCCGTTGGGGCGCCGGAAACCGGGCGTGGTGCCAAGTCCGCTACGGAAGCGCTGCAAAAAGCGCCCGTGACCAAGCGGGTTGCCATTAAGCAAAATCCCGCTAAGGCGGCTCAGAAGCCTGCGGCGGCCAAACCATCGACCCAAAAGCCCGTTTCGGCAAAAGTTGCCCCCGCTAAAACCGTTCCGCAACCGTCGGCAAAATCCACCGAAGCGTCGGCCCAATCACCGCAAGCCCATCATCCGGTTGCCAAGCCCGCTGCGAAAACACCCACCGCGAAAATACTGGCTGGGGCATCGGCCGTTCTGCTTCCGGTGAGTGCGCCGCCCGTGGCCCCTGGGTGCGTTCCCAATCTGGTCGACGCGGATTTTCAAACCCTGCCGCTTACGGCCTTCGAGGGTCTCAATCGCCGCCTTGAAGCCCTTGGCCTCACCCGGCTCGAAGCCGATAACTCCGTGCGCACGCTGACTGAGCGCGCCGGTGGGCTCGGGGCGAGCGGCTCGGTGATCGTGGCGCGCTATGTTGATAGCTGCGACCCGCGCCGCGTTCAGGTGATTTCAGTTTCCTTGGCGCTCGATGGGCCGACCTCTTTTACATGGTTACGCGGGGCCGATGCCCCTTCGGTCGTTGTCGCCGAGGCGGTGATGCCGGTTTCTGCCACGGTCGCGGCCCCGGCGGAAAAATCCTCGGTTCCTGTGATTGCGGTTGAACCTGCGAAGGCCCCTTTACCGGTCATGGCACCCGAACCCGTTGCGATTGCGCCTGTTGTTGCCGAGCGGGCTGTAGCCGCGCCTAATGTAACCGAAGTTGCTGTTGCCCCATCCGTTCCGGCCCCTGCTGCACTGGAGCCTGCGCCGTTGCCGGTTATAACCGTTAAGGAGGCTCCCGCACTCGTTTCCGTCGTCGCGCCGGTCGTGCCCGACCCTGCGCCGATGGTTGCCGTGCGGGTGGAGGCACCGCCGC
This sequence comes from Elstera sp., assembly GCF_044372965.1. Lineage (NCBI taxonomy): Bacteria > Pseudomonadati > Pseudomonadota > Alphaproteobacteria > Rhodospirillales > Rhodospirillaceae > Elstera > Elstera sp. Next base: position 20,771 of record NZ_JBILQX010000019.1, read on the forward strand.
CGATGCCGCCGACCGAGGCCGTCGCGGAAGGGCACTCGGTGCCGGTCGCGGAGCGGGCTGAGCAGGGCATTTCGATTGCAGGCTTTTCGGTGGGGTCTTTTGCGACCAAACCCGACGCGCCGCGCCGGGGGTTTAGCGACGAAGTCCCGGTACAAGCGCCGCTTGGTTTTCATTTGCGCGTGGCGGGACAGGTGGCCGAGGGAGATCTTGGCCCGGCGTTGAGCGCGGCGGGTTTACCGACGGCGGTCGTTCAGCAGGTGCTCGATAGTTTTGCCGCCGACGGTAAAATGCCCTTAGCCTCGGCGGAAGATCTCTCTTTCGACGTGCTCTATCGCGCGTCGTCGGACACGGCGACCGACCCGGTTTTGACCTCGGCTGAACTTAGCCACGGCGGGCAAAGCCGCCGCCTGTATTATTACGTTCCCGAGGAGGGTACGGCCCATCTCATCGATCAAGATGGTCGCGTGCGGTTGGCGCAGGGGCCGGATTTCATTCACCCGCTGCCGGGATACCGCATGACCTCCGGTTTCGGCTGGCGGCAGCACCCGGTTTTGCGCGCGCGCAAATTCCACAAGGGCGTCGATTGGTCGGCCCCGCGCGGAACGCCGGTGGTTGCCGCCGGGGATGGTATTGTCGATACGGTGAAATCGCATCGCGGCTACGGCAAATACATCCGCATCGTTCACGATGATCGCACGGAAACCGTTTACGCCCACCTTGATCAATTCGCCAAGGGCATCAAGGTCGGCCAAGCGGTGCGGCAGGGGCAGGTAATTGGTACAGTTGGGCGCACGGGCATCGCCTCCGGCAATCATCTCTACTTCGAGTTGGTTGTCGATGGCCGCCATATCGATCCGCTGCGCAATGTGCCCGCACTGGTGCAAGATTTGCTGGCGGAAGGCAAAGATAAGGAAGACCAACAGCGGTTCGTATCCTTCGCCGATACATTGCTGCAATCGGTTCCGGCGACGGCGTCGGCCAACGACGCGCCGCCGAGTTACCGCACCGCCCGCACCGAACCCGCGCCGGGTGACATTCCTTGATCCTTTGATAATCCTTAATCTTTCTCAATTTTTTCTAAAGAAAACAGGCCGTTGCTCCGAAAGAGTAACGGCCTGTTTGTCTTTAGGCATCATTCGCTTGGTTATTTTTTGGGCATAGCCTAATTTTTAACCATGCTTGGCGCGAGTTTGGCGAAAATGTGGCTGATTCGGCCGGGTTTCGCATTGCGGCACGCTTTTTGATTATAGCGCAACCGATGCCGTTCTGAACGGTGTGATATGGGAGAAGCCGGGCTATGAAACTGATCACTGCGATCATAAAGCCGTTCAAGCTGGAGGATGTCCGCGAAGCGTTGACCGCTCTTGGCATTCAAGGGCTGACAGCGTCGGAAGTAAAAGGCTTTGGCCGTCAAAAGGGCCAAACCGAAATTTACCGTGGGGCAGAATACGCCGTTAGCTTTCTGCCGAAGGTGAAAATTGAAGTCGCGGTTGCCGATGAGCTGGAAGACCAAGTGGTCGAAGCGATTCAAAAGGCGGCCCACACGGGCCGTATCGGCGATGGCAAGATTTTCGTCCTCGACCTTAGCCGCGCTGTGCGGATCCGGACGGGCGAAACCGATGGGAACGCGCTGTAATGGCGCAGGCCCCGTCAGGTTTCAGAATCCCCGACGTTCGACAAGAAGGAACCTTCCCGATGCAGGAAAGCGTTAAAAAGGTCGGCCGTGGTTTGGCGGCCCTTGCTGCGGTCGCCCTTGCCGCCGCTCCCGCCCTGGCCCAAGACGCCGCCAAGGTGGAAATCAATTCGGGCGACACGGCATGGATGCTCGTTTCGACCCTGCTGGTGCTGATGATGACGATCCCCGGCGTAGCCCTGTTCTACGGCGGTATGGTGCGTAAGATGAACGTGCTCTCCACGGTCATGCAATCCTTCGCCATTACCTGCATCGTCACCATCCTGTGGGTGGTGATCGGCTACAGCTTGGCTTTTTCGGAGGGCAGCGCCTTTATCGGCGGTCTCTCGAATGTGATGTTGGCGGGCGTGACGCTGGAAAGCGTTAATTCGCTGGCGGCAACTATTCCGGAAACCGTCTTCCTGACCTACCAGATGACCTTTGCGATCATCACCGTGGCGCTGATTACCGGCGCGGTTGCGGATCGGATGAAGTTCTCGGCGCTCGTGCTTTTCTCGATCTTCTGGTTGCTGCTGTGCTATGTGCCGGTCGCCAAATGGGTTTGGGGCGGCGGGTTCCTGGGCTCGGCGGGCGTGCTCGATTTCGCCGGTGGTACGGTCGTTCACATCAATGCCGGGATTGCCGGTCTGGTCGCGGCGCTCGTGATTGGTAAGCGTCGGGGGTACGGTACGGAAATGTTCCTGCCCCATAACCTTGTGCTGTCGGTCATCGGTGCGTCGCTGCTGTGGGTGGGTTGGTTCGGCTTCAACGCCGGTTCGGCCGTCACCGCAGGCTTTAGTGCCGGTATGGCGATGCTGGCAACTCAGATTGCCGCTGCCGCTGCCGCGCTCGCCTGGATGTTTGCGGAATGGGCGATGCGCGGTAAACCCTCCATCCTTGGGATCATCTCGGGCGCGGTTGCCGGTCTTGTGGCGATCACTCCGGCGGCTGGTTTCGTCGGTCCGGGTGCTGCGATCATCATCGGTCTGATTTCGGGTGTCATCTGCTTCTGGTCGGCAACGAGCCTGAAGAACGCCCTGGGGTACGACGATAGCTTGGATGCTTTTGGCGTTCACGGCGTCGGCGGCATCGTTGGGGCCATCCTCACCGGCGTCTTCGCCAGCCCGGCCATTACGGGTAGTGCCGAAAAGGCCGGTCTGCTCGATGGCAACGGCGGTCAGGTGCTGCTGCAACTCTATGGCGTTGCCGTGACGGTCGTTTACACGGCAGTTGTGACCTTCATCATTCTGAAGGTTGTCGATCTGATCGTCGGCCTGCGGGTCGATCCCGATGCGGAACGCGAAGGTCTTGACCTGCGCTTGCATGGTGAATCGATCCACTAAGCCTACCCTGCCTTTTAAGACGCCTGAGAGAGCCGCGCGAGCGGCTCTCTTTTTGTTTGGCAATCGGCTATCGCTGTGAAAATCATCGCGGCGGGCGAAGCTTTACCGCACGAAGGAGGCCCTATGTCCTCGGGAAAATTGGAGCTACTCCAGCAGGAGGCCCAAAAGATTCTGGCGGAGGTGACAGCCCTATCGGCGCGCTTGGCCGAGGCGTTAGCGGATCTATCCCATACCCCGCCCGCGCCGACCACCTGGGTGCCGCCAGGGCATATCTATTCGCCGATTGTGGATCTCGATAGTTTAGCGCAGCGGGCGGGTGAGGTTTTTAACCCTGACCGGGCGTTGCCGCAAATCGACCTTCGCGTAACAGCTCAACTCGCCTTGCTCGCGGACCTTAGTCCGCACATCGCGCGGCTTGTCTTGCCCGATAGAGTGGCTGTGGAGAATTGCTTCTATTACCAGAATCCCTATTTTCCGCCCGGCGACGCGCAGGTGCTGGCCGGTCTTCTCATGCATTTTCGGCCCCGGCGGTTCATCGAAGTCGGCAGCGGCTTCACCTCGGCGCTCGCCTTGGCGATAGATCGGCACTTTCTGGGGCGGACGACCGAATTCACCTTTATCGAACCCTATCCTGAGCGGCTCTACAGCCTGATTAGTGCCGAAGATCGGGCGCGTCATTCGGTCCTGGAGCGGCCCGTTCAGGATGTTCCGTTGGATTTGTTTAAAGCCCTGGAGAGCGGTGACTTTCTGTTCATTGACTCGACCCATGTGTCGAAGGCGGGGAGTGACGTTCACTATGAAATATTCGAGTTACTGCCAATTTTGAAGTCGGGAGTCTACGTTCATTTTCACGATATATTCTATCCATTTGAATATCCGCGAGAATGGTTTTTTGAAGGGAATCGATCTTGGAATGAAATTTATCTCCTTCGTGCATTTCTGATGAATAATCACGACTATGAGATTATTATGTTCAATGACTTTATTGTTCAAAAGCACCCGGAGGAATTGGTGCGATTGATGCCAAAGGGGCTCGAAAATCGCAGTGGCAGCCTCTGGCTGCGCCGTCGATAGGTTTCCTGGTGATCGGTTTCCTAACGGAACGTTACTAACGTTTGATTGACGATTGTGTCTGTCTTACGCATCATACGCCGCGAAGTGCAAATTAATACATCGCTTTAAGTTAAGTGATTTTTGTGTTGTAAGACAAAGCTCTGGATGGCATTCTTAGCCCAACGTCATAAAGCGCTGTCGGGGTGCTGCGGCGATTTTCGGGCTAGAAAATGCTTAATGATCGACTCGATAAGTTAGGGGATTATCCGTTTCGGCGCTTAACGGCGCTGTTGGTGGACCTGACCCCGCCGACCGATCCGGCCCCGCTGCTGCTCTCTATCGGCGAGCCGCAATTGCCTGCGCCGGCGTTGATGATGCCCGTTCTCACCGAAGCCCAGGCGGGTTTCACTAAATACCCCCCCGCCGCAGGTGCGCCCGATTGGCGGCAGGCTGTCGCCGGGTGGCTGTCGCGTCGTTACCGTTTGCCGGAAGGCTTTATAGACCCGGATCGTCATGTGGTCCCAGCCCCCGGCACGCGCGAAGCGCTCTTCCTCTTGGGGCTCACGGCGATTCCGACGCGTAAAAATGGCCAAACGCCTGCGGTGGTGATGCCGAACCCGTTCTATCAGGTCTATGCCGGGGCGGCGGTCTTGGGTGGGGCGGAGCCGGTCTTCGTCGATGCGACCGAGGAAACCGGCTTTCTGCCCGATCTCGACGCGCTAACGCCGGCGCTTTTGGCGCGCACGGCGATTTTCTACCTCTGCACGCCCGCTAACCCGCAAGGAACGATTGCGCCGCTGCCCTATCTGCGCCGCCTGTTGGCGCTGGCGCGGCAGTATGATTTCGTGTTGGCGCTCGATGAATGCTACGCGGAAGTCTATGTCGCCACGCCGCCCGCCGGGGCTTTGGAAGTGGCGCTGGAAACCGGCGCGCTCGATAATCTCGTCGTGTTTCACTCGCTCTCCAAACGCTCCAGCCTGCCGGGCCTGCGCTCGGGTTTCGTTGCGGGCGATGCCAACCTGATTTCGGCGTTAACGCGGGTCATGGAATACGGCGGGGCGGGGATGCCATTGCCGATCCAGGCCGCCGCCGCCGCCCTGTGGCGCGACGATGCCCATGTGGAAGATGTGCGCGCCGTCTATCGCGCCAATTTCGCCGCGGCGGAACGCATCATTGGCAGCCGCTGGGGCCGCTTTACGCCGCCGGGTGGGTTCTTCTTGTGGCTGAACGTCGGCGATGGCGAAGCCGCCACGCGGGCGCTGTGGCAACACGCTGGGCTGAAAGTCCTGCCCGGTCGCTACCTCGCGCGGGACCAGGCCGATGGCCATAATCCCGGCAGTGCCTATATCCGCGTCGCGCTGGTGCATCCGCCAGCCGTGACCGAAGCCGCTTTGATCCGCCTTGCCGATTGTCTTGACCGCCATGAGGGGCAAAACCAATGACCGATTTCGCCAGTGGGAAGGGCCGTGCCGCCCTGCTGCCTGTCGGGGCCGATAAGTTTATCGTGCGCCGGATGGAAGAAACGAGCGGTCTGCTGCTGCTGCTGCTGGCGGCGGCGATGTTCCTCGCCTATCTCAGCTATTATCCCGCCGACCCCTCGCCGTTGAAGGCGACGGGCGGGCCGGTGCGCAATCTGCTGGGCGGTTTCGGCGCGACGGTGAGCGATGTTGGGCTGCAAACCCTCGGGCTTGCCCATCTGGCGTTGATTGGCATTCTCGCGGCCTGGGGCTGGCGTCTATTCGCCAATCACGGCCTTACGAAAATGTGGCTGCGCGTCTCCTTATTACCGCCGACGCTGATTTGCGCGGCGCTTGCCGCAGGCGCGCTGCCGCACGGGATCGCTTTCGGTTTGCCGTCGGGGCCGGGCGGGGTGATCGGCGAACTCGCATTCAAGCCGATTAGCGCCTTGGGTCCGATGATTGGCGGCGCGAGCCGCTCCACCATCGGCCTGATTGCCGCCGGTGTAACTGGGTTTTTGGGGATTTGGACCCTCGGGTTCGGTGGCCGCGAGTGGCGCGAGTTCCGCAAGCAAGTGAGCCAACTCCGCGCCCGCGCCCAAGGCATTCCCATGCCCGCGCGCCCGAGCTTCGACGTGCCATCGATTTCGGTGAAGGTGCCCCCCATCGCCTCCGGCCTGGGCGGGTTACTGAACCGCAAGAAGGCGGCGGTGAAACCCGTCAATCCCTTCCTGAAAACCGGCCCCGAGGGCCAAGCCGAGCGGGCCGAGCCGCGCTTCGGGCGTCCCGTCACCACGGCGGATGCGCCGCGCGCTTTAGCACCGGAAGCCCCGAGCGATTTCGATGCCCCGGCCTTCGTCGCCGCTTCGCGCACTGAAACCGTTCAAGTGCCGCGCGCCGAAACCGCGCCGATTGCAGCGCCGAAACCTTCGACCGAAACCGTCACGCAAAAGCGCGTTCCGACCAAGGTGGAAACCAAGGCGGGCGGCTTTCAGCCCACGGCCTATCCGGGGCTGCCGGAGCCGTCGGGCGATTACGCTCTGCCGCCGATCAATGTTCTGCTGGAGCCGCCCGTCGAAACCGCGCTGCCGTCGCCCGCCGCTCTGGAGCAAAATGCCCGCCTGCTCGAGTCGGTCTTAGAAGATTTCGGGGTGCGCGGGGAAATCGTCAATACGCGCCCCGGCCCCGTGGTGACGCTCTATGAACTCGATCCCGCGCCGGGCACCAAATCGGCCCGCGTTATTGGACTTGCCGAAGATATTGCGCGCTCGATGGCGGCGATTGCCGTGCGCATCGCCACGGTTCCGGGCCGTACCGTTATCGGCATCGAAGTGCCGAACGCCCGCCGCGAGACGGTCTTCTACCGCGATGTGCTGACCCATCCCGATTTCGCCGATCCCGCGCGTCGCCTGCCGCTGGTGCTGGGCAAGGATATCGGCGGGACCACGGTGATCGCCGATCTTGCAAAAATGCCGCATCTGTTGATCGCGGGCACCACCGGCTCGGGCAAATCGGTTGGCATTAATGCGATGATCCTGTCGCTGCTGTACCGGTTGACGCCCGAACAGTGCCGCCTGATTATGATCGACCCGAAGATGCTGGAACTGTCGGTCTATGACGGGATTCCGCACCTGCTGACGCCGGTTGTCACCGATCCGAAGAAGGCCGTGGTGGCGCTGAAATGGGCCGTCCGCGAGATGGAAAACCGCTATCGGGCGATGGCGAAGCTCGGTGTGCGCAATATCGAAGGCTATAACACGCGCTGCGCCGAACTCACCGACAGCGGGGCCTCGCGCACCCGCCGGGTTCAGGTTGGGTTCGACGAAGTGACCGGCACGCCTTTGTTTGAAGATCAGCCGCTGAACCTCGATCCGCTCCCCTACATCGTCATCATCGTCGATGAGATGGCCGATTTGATGCTGGTGGCGGGCAAGGAAATCGAAAGCACCATTCAGCGCTTGGCGCAAATGGCGCGCGCGGCGGGCATTCATCTGATCATGGCAACGCAGCGGCCCTCGGTCGATGTCATCACCGGCACGATCAAGGCGAATTTCCCGACCCGCATCAGTTTCCAGGTAACGAGCAAGATTGATAGCCGCACCATCCTTGGGGAATCCGGGGCGGAACAACTCTTAGGGCAGGGCGATATGCTCTATATGGCGGGCGGCGGGCGCATTACCCGCGTCCATGGGCCGTTCGTCTCCGACGCTGAAGTGGAGCAAATCGCCCAGTTTCTGCGCAGCCAGGGCGAGCCCGCCTATGTGGATGCCGTGCTGGAAGAGGATGAGGAAGCGGCGGCCGCCAGCAGCGGCGAGAGCGAGAGCGACGGCGATTCGCTCTATGATCAAGCGGTTGCCTTGGTCGCGCGCGAGCGCAAAGCCTCGACCAGCTTCATTCAGCGTCACCTGCAAATTGGCTATAACCGCGCGGCCCGGCTGGTCGAACGGATGGAATCTGAGGGCGTGGTGAGCGGGGCTAACCATGTTGGTAAGCGGGAAGTGCTTGTTCCGAAGCGCTAAACAAGTTTTTGGGGCTTTCTTTTGCGCTTGCGAGCAAACTGTAGTGAGCAACGCGCTCACTACAGAATAACATATTGATTTCACTTGATAATTTCTCCCATTCCGACGACAGTGGCGCGATAAAACACGCCTGGGAGGATTGAATGCGTCGTGAAGGCTGTACCCGGATTGTGGCGACCTTGGGTCCGTCAAGCTCAAGCCCCGAACGGATTGCTGAGCTCATCAAAGCCGGGGCCGACGTTTTCCGTCTGAACTTCAGCCACGGCAGCCACGAGGATCACGCCGAACGCTTCCGCACCGTCCGCGCCGTTGCGGCGCATCTCGGTCGCCCTATCGGTATTCTCGGCGATTTGCAGGGGCCGAAGCTGCGGATTGCGACGTTTGCGGATGGGAAAATCGAGTTGAAGGCGGGGCAGGGCTTTCGGCTGGACCTCGATTTAACGCCCGGTACGCAAACGCGCGTCGGCATGCCGCACCCCGAAATTTTCGCCGCCGTCGCGCCTGGGCAGGATTTGCTGTTGGACGATGGTAAGGTGCGCCTGCGTATCACCAAATCCGGCACGGATTTCGCCGAAACCGAGGTGATTACCGGCGGGGCCTTATCGAACCGCAAGGGCGTGAATGTGCCCCATGCCGTGATCGATCTCGCGGCCCTGACCGAAAAAGACCGCAACGATCTGGCCTTTGCGCTGGAGTTGGGGGTCGATTGGATCGCGCTGTCCTTCGTGCAACGCCCGCAGGATGTGGCCGAAGCGCGTAAACTCATCGCTGGGCGGGCGGGGGTTCTGTCGAAGATCGAGAAACCGTCGGCCATCGAGCATCTGGACGATATTATCACCCTGTCGGACGCGCTGATGGTGGCGCGCGGCGATTTGGGCGTGGAACTGCCGCCGGAAGACGTTCCGGCGCTGCAACGACGCATCGTCCGCGCTTCGCGCCGGGCAGGCAAGCCCGTGGTGGTGGCCACCCAGATGCTCGAATCGATGATTACCGCGCCGACGCCGACGCGCGCCGAAGCCTCCGACGTGGCGACCGCCGTGTACGATGGGGCGGACGCGGTGATGCTGTCGGCGGAAACGGCGGCGGGGCAATATCCGGTCGAAGCCGTCAGCATTATGGAACGCATCATTCGCCGGACGGAGCGGGATAGTCTCTACCGCACCCTGATGATGGCCGAAGTGCCGACCCACGACGAAACCGCGTCGGACGCGGTTGCGGCGGCGGCGTCCCAGGTGGCGGAAACCATCAAGGCGGCAGCCATCGTCACCTTCACCTCCTCGGGCCTCACGGCGCTGCGGGTTGCGCGCGAACGGCCCAGTACGCGGATTCTGGCGCTGACCTCGAAGCCGGAAACGGCGCAGCGCTTGGCGCTGGTGTGGGGGCTGCACCCGGTCGTGTGTGACGATTGCCGCGAGTTCGACGATATGGTCGCCATCGCCTGCCGGGTTGCGCGCGACGTGGGTATCGCCCTGCCGCTGCAAAAGCTGGTGGTCACGGCGGGCGTGCCGTTCGGAACGCCGGGGGCCACGAATATTTTGCGTATCGTGCGGGTTGAGGCGTAAGATAAAACCTCAGACTTGAGCGAGGTTTTATCGAATGTCCCGCCCCCCGATGCCTGCCCCGCCACCGCCCGCCGCCCCGGAACGCGATGCGTTCGCCGAGGAGCTTGAAATGAAGCTGCGCGGCGTCGATGGCAGCGTGCGGGCCTCGCTGGTGAAGCAGATCAACAAGATTGTCGAGAAAAGCCCGGAAGCTTTCGTGAAGAATATGCGCAACTGGCTTCATCAGGGTCGCGGTAACGACGATTAAGAGCGCCTTAATTTTAAAAAACCGGTCGAAACCAAATTTCGACCGGTTTTTTATTGAGAATACTTACGCCCCCAGCGCCCCCGCCCGCAGTTTCTCGAACAGCCTTTCCAAAAAATCGGCACAGGCGACAAGTTCGCTGGCCTCGATAAACTCATCGGGCTGATGGGCTTGATCGATGGAGCCGGGGCCGCAGACGATAGTGTCCATCCCCTCTTGCTGGAAAAGCCCGGCTTCCGTGGCGTAGGAAACGGCAATCGCGCGGTTATGGCCGGTGAGGGCGAGGGTGAGCCGTTCGAGGGCCGAGGCGGGATCGGGGCGCAGCGGCGGCACGGTGGCAATCGGGCGGATTTCAATATCGGCGTCGGGGTGCTGGGCCTTTAGGCCGGGGCGGATGTCCTCATCCACCACCTTATAGATGCGGCCTAGAATGTCCTCGGCCCGATCCCAAGGGGCAAGCCGCAGATCCCAGGCGAGGCGGCAGCGGCCCGGAATAATATTAGTGGCGGTGCCGCCGTCGATCATCGCAACGGTTAGGCTGGAGCGGGGCGGCTCGAAATCGCTGTTCGCGGCTTGGCGGGTGAGGGTGGCGGCATCCTCGCGCTCGATGGCGGCAATCAGCTTGGCGGCGGCGCTGATGGCGGAAACGCCGCGATGGGGCTGGCTCGAATGGGCGGGGATGCCGGTAATCAGGGCTTCGACCACGTAGCAGCCCTTATGGCTGTTCACCACCTGCATCAGGGTTGGCTCGCCAATGATGGCCGCGCGCGGGGCGATACCTTCCGCCAGCAAATCGGCGAGCAGCGAGGGCACGCCCTGGCAACCGGTTTCCTCGTCGCACGAGAAGGCGAAATGCAGCGGCACCGGCAGCGGATTTTTCACGAGCGCCGGAACCTGAGCAAGGGCAACTGCGCAAAAGCCCTTCATGTCCGAGGTGCCACGCCCATACAGCCGCGTGCCGCGCTCGGTTACGGTAAAGGGATCGCTGCTCCAGGTTTGCGACGCGACGGGTACCACATCGGTATGTCCGGAAAGGACTAGCCCGCCCCGCCTGGTTTCTCCATCGGTCGCCGGGATGGTGGCAAAAAGATTGGCCTTACGGCCGTCTACCGAGTGGCTCAGCCGCCAGGGAACGCCCCAACCGTCGAGATAATCGCCGATGAAGCGGATGAGATCGAGATTACTGTCGGAGGAGACGGAGGGAAAGGCAACGAGCCGATCCAGCAGCGCGCGCGCGGTTAGGCTTTCTCCAAGAGGCACGTCTTACAATCCTTTCCGCTGAGCGGGGCGGGGATAAACCCCGCCCGCACTATTATACAGCGGAAGAGCTTAGCCCCGGTTGCGCGATAAGGGCGAGAAATTCGCGCCGGGTTTCCACATTGCTGCGGAATGCGCCCAGCATACGGCTCGTCACCATCGCAACGCCGGGCTTGTGGATGCCGCGCGTGGTCATGCACTGATGTTGCGCTTCGATAACCACGGCAACGCCCTGGGGCTGCAAAACCTCATCCAGCACATTGGCGATTTGCGCCGTCATTTTTTCCTGAATCTGCAAGCGTTTGGCGAAGACCTCTACAACGCGCGCCAGTTTGGAAATACCAACGACGCGGTTTTTCGGCAGATAAGCGATATGGGCCTTGCCGATGATCGGGGCCATATGATGCTCGCAGAAGGATTCGAAACGAATATCGCGCAGCAGCACCATTTCGTCGTAGCCATCGGTTTCTTCGAAGGTGCGCTGAAGCATTTCGCGCGGATCGATCTCGTATCCCGCGAACCATTCTTCGAAGGCCCGCGCCACGCGCGCGGGCGTATCCACAAGCCCTTCGCGGGTGGGGTCGTCGCCCGCCCATTGCAGCAGCGTGCGAACCGCAGCTTCCGCTTCATCGCGGCTGGGGCGGACCAGGGGGGCGGCGGGGAAGGAACTGGCGGCGGCGATTTCGTCTTTTGGTGTGGTATAGGCGTTCACAGTTGGTCCTTTCGTCCTGCGCCCAAGCGCTGGAAAGCGGCTCGGGCGAGCCGTGGAGTCAGCGGCTTTTTCACCCTCGAAGGGGAGCTTCGCTGCAAGCTCCACTGACATGGCGCATTGGTCGGCGATGTCAAGCGGGGCACCAAGCCGAAATTAACACCGCTAGTTCAGGCGAACGGCTTGGTGGGGCGAATCGAGCGAAAAAGCGGGGACGGCAATGTCAAACCGCTCGCCATCTTCGGCTTCCATCTGATAGGTGCCGACCATAATGCCCGAGGGCGTGGGCAGGGGGGTGCCGCTGGTATATTCGAAGGTTTGGCCTGGTTTTAGAACCGGCTGCTCCCCAACAACGCCTGTGCCGTGCACTTCCTGCCGCCGCCCGATGCCATCGGTGATTTCCCAATAGCGGTTCAGCAGTTGAACCGTGCGATTACCGCCATTGTCGATGCGTATGTGATAGGCCCATACAAAGCGCCCGGCCTGGGGTTCCGACTGATCCTCCAGGTAGGTGGGCTGCACCGTCACGGTAATGGCGCGGGTTGTGGCTTTGTACATCGCTTGAGAATCCCTATGCCCCCAGCAGTCCGAGATCGGTGGGGGCTTTCTTTACACTTTTAAGAGACTAGCACCGGATTGGCCCAAAATAAAAGCGCCGATCCCCCAAGAGGGATCGGCGCCTTTAAGGCTTGACGGTATCCGGGGTTAGCGGATGGTCAGTTCCACGCGACGGTTACGGGCTTCACGCACGCCATCCGCCGTCGGAACGGCCGGTTCGGTTTCGCCGAGCGCCGTAACCGAGGTGCGTTCGGTGGCGATGCCCTTGGCGACGAGCGCGGTACGGACCGCATCGGCGCGACGCAGCGACAGGCGGGTGTTGTATTCCGGCGTCCCCGAGCGATCGGCATGGCCGACGATGGTGATGCGGGCATTCCCGGTTGCCTTGGCGGTTGCCGAAGCTTCATCGATAATGCGCAGGCCAGCGGCGTCGAGACGGGCGCTATCCCAGGCGAAATAGATGATGAAGTTCTTGCTGAGCGCAGGCTGGGCTTGCGGCGTGGGTTGCGGCGTTACCACCGGGGTCACGAGCTGGGCCAGCGCATGTTCGAACGTGCCGCGGCACGAAGCGATATCGGCAAGCTGGAAGGCTTCTTCTTCTTGCTCAACCCAGCAGTCAAACGCAGCCTGTGCCTTGGCGGCAATGGCGGGCTTGGCGGTGCGGGCGTTCGCATCAAGCGCCTGGATCAGCTTGGCGCGGGCCGTGCCGAGTTCTTGAGCCTTTTCCTGGGTCAGCGACCAATTGGTCAGGACTTCCGGGAGAACATTTTCACCGCGCGATGCGGCAAGGCCCTTCGCGGCGAAGGTATAGGCATCGGGCCAATCCTTCATTTCATCCGCTTCGAAGACCGTGAGGGCGCGATATTCAGTGGTCAGCGCCTTCGTGAAGGCCGTGCCCTGCGACGGCGCAGTCGTGCCGCGCAACGCTTCGATATCCATCGCACCGCAGCCCGTAAGAAGGGCCAGACCGGCAATCACACTTAGCAGCTTAACCGACTTCATAGCATTCTCCTTATTTATCCCGCCAAGGCGCAAGAGTGATCGCGCCTTTAGACGAGCCCTAAGCTCTATATTCATGTTGCCAGTTCTACTGCCCTCCCGTCCTAGGAGCAAGCCCGAACCAACGCTTGCGCGTATCACAATGCTAAAGGAATCATGGTTTCTACCCCCGAGTTGCCTATTTGCCGCAGCGGTGCCGCAAGATCACATCTCCCTTTAAACGCCCCCGGGCAGGAAAGGTTCCATAAATTCTTCTGTCCGCGCGATCCTCTTGCATCATAGCGCCACCTTGCCTATAAGCCTTGGTATTAGTCGCTGCGGCGCGCTGCGGGTGTAGCTCAATGGTAGAGCAGAAGCTTCCCAAGCTTACGACGAGGGTTCGATTCCCTTCACCCGCTCCAATGATTTCAATGACTTAGACCTTCCCCCTTGCAATTTTGCTGAATTTTTGGTCCAATTTGGTCCATTTCCTTTCGGCGGAGTTGACCATTATGGCATCTGGAATCGAGAAGCGCGGACCAGCGCAATATAGGGTCAGGCTTCGGATTAACGGCAAGCTTGTAACCCAGACCTTCGAGACCGAGGCCGCGGCGCGTGAATGGCGTGACGTGCAGAAGGGCAAGATCGTCGGCGATGAGTTTGTTGATAAGAAGGTTGCGCGCGATACCACAGTAGCTGAAGCCTGTGGATGGTACCTTGACCGGATCGCACCGGTGGGTAAGGACGGCAAGAGAGAACCGATATCGCAATGGGCGAAGAACCAAGCATCGCAGCTTAAGTTCTGGATCGCTCACGAGGAGATTGCGGGCTGGTCACTGCTTTCGGTTAAGCCGTGGGATTTGACTCAAATCGTGGATGAGTTGCTAGAAGAGCTTGCGCCTCAGACCATTGTGCATCGCTTGAATGTGCTGTCGGTCGTTTATAAACAATGGCAGATGGCGTTCCGGACCCCCGTGATGAATCCCGTCATTGAGGGTGTACGTCCAGCCCTCGGGAAGGGGAGGGATAGACGCATTCTTGAGATTGAGGAAGACGCATTGCTGAAGGCTGCTGAAGGATCGTCCCGACCCTGGCTCCAACCTGCAATCATTATCGCTATCGAAAGCGGTATGAGGCAGGCGGAACTATCGGGGCTGACGTGGGATCGTGTTCGGCTTGACGATGAGTATCCTCATATTTTCCTTGATAAGACCAAGAACGGCAGAAGCCGCACCGTGCCGCTGAGCGAACGAGCGATTGAGGCTTTCGTTTCCCTACGTCCTGCGACGCCGACTGTCGGCAAGGTAAAGGTCTTTCCTATCGAAACCCCGCGCGCTGTAGGCCATGCTTTCCGAGATATCGTCGATGGCGTCTTCGATAATCTCCGCTGGCATGATCTACGCCACGAGGCGATCTCCAGGCTCTTCGAGTTCACGGACCTGCGCGATCAGGAGATTCAAGCTATCGTGGGGCACTTGGGCGCTGAGATGCTGTCACGATATACGCATCTTCGATCCGCGCGCCTGGGGGCAAGGTTGCCGAAGCTCCGTGCCTCGCGGTCGTAAAAAGCTTTGCGGGCGATACCCCGCAGTCTGTTTTGGAAATATTGGTTAAAGGGGCGATCTGGCGTGAGTATTGAGACAATTTTTCAGGGTAGCCTCTTCACCAGTGATTTTCTGACGCAATCGATCACGAGCAATGCCGATTGGCAGCAGTTTGACGATGCAGCCGTTGATGCGCTCTATGCCGATCTTGCTGCTGTTTTTGCGCGTTTCCCGACTGGCCAATCGCCTAACGAGACTCGCACCGAAGACGATCTGATTTGGCCGGTTCTCCTCCGGCTCGGATGGGATCAGTACATGCGGCAGCAGAACCTTACCGTAAAGGGGCGTGAGGACGTTCCGGACGGGCTTCTGTTCGCCGATGCCGCCGCCAAGCGCCAGGCCGATACATTCATCGAGGAATATAAGCGCTACGAACTTGGGATTGTGATCGTCGAGTCAAAACGCTGGAAAAGGCCACTCGACCGACGCTCGTCCCGGCGCGGCGAAGAGCTTGCGCCGTCTTCCCAGATGCTGCGGTACCTGCGCCGTGTCGATGATATCACGACGGGTAATCTTAGGTGGGGCATCCTTACCAACGGCGGTCGCTGGCGGCTTTATTATGCTGGC
>NZ_JBILQX010000145.1:0-9148 GCF_044372965.1 Elstera sp.
AGCCGATCCTCCCCACCGATAAGCGTCAGCGCCCCCGGTGTCGGCCCCGGTGCCGCGAATTGGTCCTGCGCGCCGATGCGGGCGAGATAGGCTTGAACGGCCCGGTTGCCGCGCAGAATAAGATGGGTGCCGAGATCGACCAGCGGCAGGCTTTCCCCCGCCAGCGGCCAGGAGCGGCACCGCCCGCCCGCGTGCGGCGTCGCTTCGAAGAGTATCACCTGATCGCCATTACTCACCGCCATCACGGCGGCGGCGAGCCCGGCGAGACCCGCGCCAATCACGATTGTCGAACGGCTCATCGTAAAATCAAAGCCCGCAGCAATACCTGCACCCGATCCCCCCGCCGCACCCGTGTGCCGGGGGCGAAATCCGCCGCGCGCAAGCGCAGGAACAGCCGGTGATAGAGCGCCACGATCGCCCAAACCGCCCGCCGCCCGGCAAAGCGGTGTGCGGCGAGCCGGGCGAAGGCCTCGGCATAGGCAGCTTCGACCTGGGGAACGAGGAAAGCCGCCCGCGCGCGGAGATCAACCGCCGTCGGCGTGCCCTCGCCCCATGCTTCGCGCGGCAGATAGATCCGCCCCTGGGTCGCATCGGCCTCCAGATCACGCAGAATATTGGTGAGTTGCAGTGCCCGCCCCGCCGCCTGCGCCAAGGCCGCATCTTGGATGCCGAGGGCGGCGAGAATCAATTCCCCAACCGCCCCCGCCACCCGGTCGCAGTAGAGGGCCAAGGTCTGCGCGTCAGGAGCCCAGATTGGCGCGCGCAGGTCCGATAGAACCCCATTCAGCAACGCCAGGAACGGCGGAATTGGCAGGCGATAGCGCGTAACCAGGGCGACAAAAGAAACCGGCAAGGGAGGCTTCCACTCCCCGTCGGCCAAAGCCGCCACCGCCTGCCGCCAATCGGCAAGCCGGGCTTCGGCAGCCACCGGATCGACAGCCTCATCGGCCCAGGAATCCCAATCGCGGGCGAAGCGATAGACCAGCGCCACCGCCTTGCGGGCGTCGCGCGGCAAGAGCGGCAACGCCGCACGGAAGGAGCCGCTGAGGCGCGGGCGCGGCAGATCGGGCGGGACCAGCGCCGCCCCCGCGCAAGCAAGACCATCGCGAAAACTCAACCGTCGCCCAGCCTCAAGCGCCGACCTCTGCCGCCGCGCCGCCGTTATTGTGGCGGCCGCCTGTCGCCGCAATCCGGGGGACCGAATCAGCATCGGCAGCACCGCCGCCCGCTCCAGCAAGGCCGGAAGCAAGGCCCGCAGGGCGGGAGTTGCCGCCTCGGGCAGATAGGGCTGCCCCCATCGCACCCGGTCCCCGCCCTCATCACCAAGATGATTGAGCAATTGCAGGGCCAAACACAGCGCATCGGACGCGGGATAAAGCAGCGGCGACTCCCCGTGCAAGGTCAGCAGAAACCGCCCCACGGGCTCCGACGACGCCCGGCACGCTGCCACCGCTGCGCCAAAATCCTGGGGCAAATCGCCGCGCGCATCGGCCTCAAAGGCGGGAAGCAAAGCTTCTAACGCCGCAAGAGCGGGCGGGCAGAAGGCCAGCGCATCTGCCGCTTCGACCCGCACCTGGGCCAAGCCCGCAAGCCGCTGTTCGACACTCAAAGCCGGGGCGGGCGTATCGGCCCAATCATCCGCCGCGCGGGCGAAGCGGTAGAAGGCCAAAATCGCCGCCCGCTCCCGCCCGGCAAGCCAGCGCAGAGCAACCGGAAAGGACTCCTGTCGCATTGTTTTACCCTGCTTACGGGGGTTCTCGGCGGCAAGACCTAGGAAAGAGGCGCTCATGGGGCCGCACCATAGCATTCCCGTGCGCCCGCGTCCCCGTTTTGCCTCTTGTTTGCCGCAATCCCTTGTGCAGTATGCCGTGAGACGCCGGGCAAGTTCCGGTTACGCCATCGCCGATCCAAAGGATCCTTGGACCATGCTGTTCGCTTCTTCCCGCACCCCGTTCCTTGCCGGACTCATGCTGTCGGCGGCCCTTCTCGTCGCAGCCCCGGTTTCGGCGCAGACGATTGGCGAGTTTCTGAAGCAACCCGCCGCCAAGGACGATCCTGTGATCGCGCGCGCCGGGGCGATTGATATTCGCCGCTCGGACCTGGTGCGCTCGCTCGATGGGCTGCCGCCGCAGGTGCAGCAGATGCCGATGCAAACCGTCTATCCGCTGATCCTCGACCGTTTGGTCGATGGTAAGCTGATCGCCGGGGCCGCCCGCGCCCAGAAGCTGAACGATGATCCCGAAGTGAAGCGCAAACTGGCCGATTACGAAGATCGCGTCGTTCAAGAAATCTACCTGAACCGCGCCGTGGCCGCGAAGGTAGACGATAAGGCGCTCGAAGCGCGCTATCAGCAGTTCCTCAAAGATAATCCCCAGCAGGAAGAAGTGCGCGCGCGGCATATTCTGGTGGCGAGCGAAGCCGTCGCCAAAGAAATCATCGCCGACCTCAAGAAAGGCGGCGATTTCGCGGCGCTGGCCAAAGCCAAATCCACCGATGGATCGGCCAAAGAAGGCGGCGATTTGGGCTTCTTCACCCGCGAAGACATGGTGCCGGAATTCTCCGAAGCCGCTTTTGCCCTGAAGCCGAATGAATTCACCCAAGAGCCGGTGAAAAGCCAGTTCGGCTGGCACGTGATTAAGCTGGAGCAGCGCCGCCAGACGGCAGCCCCGGCTTTGGCCGACGTGCGCGACCAGCTCACTTCCGAAATGTCGCAAGAAATGATTACGAAGATCGTCGAAGACCTGCGCAAAGGCGCGAAGATCGAGAAATTCGATATCGAGGGCAAGCCGCTGCCCGCCGCTCAATAACCTAGCCCGCGAAAGCCCGACCGATGGCAAAGCTCGTCTCGCCGCTCGCCCCTGCTGCGTTTCCCACTCTGCTGCCGATTGCGGGCGTTCGCCTCGCCTCGGGCGCGGTTGGGGTGCGCTATTCGGGCCGAACCGATGTGTTTCTGGCGGAACTTTCCGCCGGAACCACGGTCGCCGGGGTCTATACCAAGTCCCTCACCCGCTCGGCCCCGGTCGATTGGTGCCGGGAGGCGCAAAAGGGCGGCACGGCGCGCGCGATTGTGGTGAATTCGGGCAATTCCAACGCCTTTACCGGCAAAGCCGGGTGGGGTTCGGTCGAACGCACCGCAAATGCCGCCGCCGCCCTTCTGGGCTGCAAACCGTCCGAAGTCTTCATCGCTTCGACCGGCGTGATCGGCGAACCGCTGCCCGATCACAAGATTACCGACGGGCTGCCCGCGATTGCGCAAACCCTGGCCGATGACGCCTGGCAAGCCGCCGCCGAAGCCATTATGACCACCGATACCTTCCCGAAAGCCGCGACGGCCACCGCGACGATCGATGGGGTTTCCGTGCGCATCAATGGGATCTGCAAGGGCTCGGGCATGATTGCGCCGGATATGGCGACGATGCTGGGTTTTCTGTTTACCGATGCCGCGATTAGCGCCGACGCGCTGCAAGCCCTGCTCGCCCCAGCCTCGGACAAAAGCTTCAACTGCATCACGGTTGATAGCGATACCTCCACCTCCGATACGGTGGTTCTCTGCGCGACCGGCAAGGCCGGAAACGCCCCGATCACCGATGCCGCCGACCCACGCGCCGAAAGTTTTCGGGTAGCGCTGGAGGCCGTGTGTACCGACCTCGCCCAGCAACTCGCCCGCGACGGCGAAGGCGCGCAGAAGTTCGTAACGGTGGATGTTGAAGGCGCGGTTTCGGACGAATCGGCGAAAATCGTGGCCCTCGCCATCGCCAATTCGCCGCTGGTGAAAACCGCGATTGCCGGGGAAGATGCCAATTGGGGCCGCGTCGTTATGGCCGTGGGCAAGGCCGGGCAACCGGCGGACCGCGATAAGCTCTCCATCTGGTTTGGCGGCTACAGCGTGGCGAAGGACGGTCAGCGCGTCGAAGGCTATGACGAGGCCCCGATCAATGCCCATATGCAGGGCAAAGAGGTGCATCTCAAGGTCGATCTGGGCCTTGGCAGCGGCACCGCCCGCGTTTGGACCTGCGATTTGACCCACGGCTATATCGATATCAATGGCAGCTATCGGAGCTGATCCGCTGCTGCCGCAGCCGATTCTCGATACCGCGCGTCTGCGCCTCCGGCCCCTGCGGCCGGGGGATTTGGCGCGCATTACCAAGCTCGCCAATGATCCCGATATTTCGGACCGCACCGCCGCGATTCCGCACCCCTATAAGCCCCATCACGCCGAATATTGGCTGACCAACAGCCGGGCGGAGCGCGAACGCGGCGAGGCCGTGACTTACGCCATCGCGCTGAAAGATAGTGATGAGTTCATCGGCGGCGTTTCCCTTACGCTCATGCCGGGGGCCGAACGGTCCATTCTGCTCGGCTATTGGCTGGGGCGGGATTATTGGGGTCAGGGCTATGCCACCGAAGCGGTGCGCCGCGCCCTGCATTTCATCTTCACCGACCTCGACCGCGTGTCGGCCTATGCGCTGGTGCTGCCGGGGAATGATTCCTCGCTGGGGGTGCTCGATAAGCTGGGGTTCGAGCCCTGCGGTATCGAAAATCTCCCCGCCGAAGAGCGCTGCCGTCCCGCCTTTGGGCGTCGCGTTGCGCGGGCCGATTTCCTGGCCGCCCAGCCAGTGAAACGCACCCTCTTCGTGGTCGCCGCCGCCCTGATCGATAGCGACGGGCGGGTGCTGCTGGCCGAACGCCCCGAGGGGAAAGCCCTGGCCGGTCTGTGGGAGTTCCCCGGCGGTAAAGTCTCTGACGGCGAAACGCCGGAAGCGGCCTTGGTGCGCGAGTTGAAGGAGGAGTTGGGGATTACCGTCCGCCCCTCCTGCCTCGCGCCCTTCGCCTTTGCCTCGCACACCTACCCGGATTTCCACCTGCTGATGCCGCTCTACCTCTGCCGCGTCTGGGAGGGCGAACCGCACGGCCACGAAGGCCAAGCCCTCGCCTGGGTCCGCCCGACGCGCCTGCACGATTACGCCATGCCGCCCGCCGATGTGCCGCTGGTGGCGCAGTTGCGGGCGATGTTGTAGGCGCCTCTACCCCTCCGTCAGATCATCCTTGCCGAGTTTCACCGTCGGGCGCTGGATGTCACTTACCCCGACTTCCGCCTGAAGTTGGGTCAGCGAGCGGATATGGGCCGTGAAAATTCGCATCAGCGCGCGGATCAACTTATCGCTGCGCCCGAGGCGATATTGAAAATAGTCGCGCGGAAAGACGCGGCAGACGGTGGGTTCGATGGCCCGGACCGAGGCGCTACGCCGGTCGCCATCCACCAAGGCCATTTCACCGAAAATTCCATTCTTCTTGATGTAACCGATAATAATTTCGGCACGCCCCGTATTTTTAAAAACCTCTACGGTGCCGCTTTCGATCAAATAAAAGGAATTACCCGCCTCGCCCTCTTGGACGATAAGATCATTTGTATCGTACAATCGGCGACTGACTAAAGGAACTTGCTTGCGCATGGGCCGACACTTCATGGGAAAAATATTCTATACTATTACCACGCCCAATAATCGCCCCGCAACCATATTGAGATTGAAAGATATTCGCCCGAAGGGTCAAAATCTGCAACTGCCGGATACCGCAGCCGCCCCCTCTAATCGTCCAGCATATCCTTCTGGGTGAAGCTATAGCTGGGGCGTTGCACCTCCCCCGCGCCAACGTCGGCCTGAAGCTGAGTGAGAGAGCGGATATGCCCTGTGAAAATCCGCATAAGGGCCTGAATCAACTTATCGCTGCGCCCAAGGCGGTATTGAAAATATTCGCGGGGGAAAATCTGGCAGGTGGTGAGTTCCACGGCGCGGACCGAGGCCATGCGTTTGGAGCCATCCACCAACGCCATTTCACCAAAAATCCCATCTTTGCCAATATGTCCTAAAATCGCTTCGCCCTTATCCGTTGTTTTAAAGATCTCGACCGCCCCTTTTTCGATTAAATACAGTGAATACCCCTCTTCGCCTTCTCGAACGATCACATCACCGGGGCTATAGAGGCGGCGATCAGCTAATAAGGAGGGCTTTCGCATGGGCTTAGACTTCACTTTAAAAAATTGATAACGTGCATTACCCCAACGCCAAACCAAGGCGCGCTAGCAGCACACGCAAAAGTAGGGCTGTCACTTCTTTCCCCTAAAGCGACAGCCCTACTATAAGTAAATTTACCCGAAATGAATATTAAGTATTTTCCATTCTCTCCCTCAACACTCCCTCGAACAAGGCCGCTTACGCCGCTTCGCTATCCTCGATAATCCACGGCTCGCGCTTGCCCGCCTCGATCCATTCCACCATCGGCGGCAGGGCGAGCACGGCGGCCATATAGGCGCGGCTCTCGTCATCCACGTCGACGAGGTAGGAGGTAAAGCGGGTGACAACCGGCGCGAACATCGCATCGGCAATCGTGGGCGTCCCAAACAAGAAAGGCCCGCCGACGCCAAACCGCTTGCGGCAATCGCGCCACAAGGCGGTGACGCGGTTGATATCTTCTTGCGCCGCCGGGGTTAGATTGCGCGGCGGCGTTGCGCGGCGAATATTCATCGGCAGGGCCGAGCGGAGGCCCACGAAGCCCGAATGCATTTCGGCGGAAACCGAGCGCGCTACGGCGCGCGTGATGGGGTCCTGCGGCCAAAGCTGCGCCTCGGGGGCCTGTTCCGCCGCCCATTCGCAAATCGCAAGACTATCCCAAATCACCGTATCGTCGATTTTGAGCGCGGGCACCTTGCCGGTTGGACTATGACGCAAAATATCTTGGCGGGTAGCGGCCTGATACAGGGGAATCAGCACTTCCTCGAACGAAATCCCCGCCAACTTTAGGGCAAGCCAGGGGCGTAAAGACCAGGACGAATAGTTTTTATTGCCAATGAATAGGGTCAAGCCCATGGCCTGGTTCCTCCAGCGTGGGTCTGTAAAAACAACGGCGCTCAGCAAACCCGAGCCCCCGCACCCTGGCAAGGGCTTTTGCGACGATCGGGGTTGCGGTTTTCGCGGGGGCGCGTTCAGCCTAGCAACGGACGCAAAAACCCGATAGGAAAGGCAAGTCTATAGGATGGGGCGCGATGGCCTGGTGTAAAACCAGCGCCGCAACAAGCCGACCGAGCCAGGGGCTGCCCGCCCCAAGCCGGCGATGATGGGATGGAGGACTGGGTGAAGGCGTTAAATCCGATTTTGATGTCGGGACGGGAAGTCCTGCCGCTGGTTGAAGGCGGTAAAGGGATCGCCGTTTCGAACGGTCAAAGCTCCGGCGCATGGTCCGCCGCGGGCGGGATTGGCACTTTCTCGGGCGTCAATGCCGACCAATATGATGCGGACGGCCAGATCATCCCGATGATCTACCACGGCAAAACCCGCCGGGAACGCCATGAAGAGCTAATCGCTTACTCCATCAGCGGCGGCATCGCCCAGGCGCAGATCGCCCATGAAACGGCGAACGGCCAAGGCCGTATCCACATGAATATTCTGTGGGAAATGGCCGCCTCGGAAATCATCCTCAACGGCGTGCTCGAAGGCTCGAAGGGCCTGATCCACGGCGTTACCTGCGGCGCGGGCATGCCCTATAAGGTGGCGGAAATCTGCGCCAAATACGGCGTTTACTATTACCCCATCGTCTCCTCGGCGCGCGCTTTCCGCGCCCTGTGGAAGCGCGCCTATCACCGGTTCCCCGATCTACTCGGCGGCGTGGTCTATGAAGATCCGTGGCTTGCGGGCGGGCACAATGGTCTTTCGAACTCCGAAGACCCGAATAAACCGGAAGATCCGCTACCGCGCCTGATCGAACTTCGTCAGGTGATGCGCGAGTTTGGCCTGCACCAAACGCCCATCATTATGGCGGGCGGCGTGTGGTTCCTGCGCGAGTGGCAAGATTTCATCGATAATCCCGATCTTGGGCCGGTTGGCTTCCAGTTCGGCACGCGCCCGCTGCTGACCCAGGAAAGCCCGATTTCCGCCGCGTGGCGCAAGCGCCTGCTGGAGCTAAAGCCCGGCGATGTGTATCTCAACCGCTTTTCGCCCACCGGCTTTTACTCGTCGGCGGTGGAAAACGCGTTTCTGCGCAATCTCAAGGGCCGGTCGGAACGCCAGATCGCCTTCACCGCCCACGCCCACGGCGAGCATGATACCGAACTGAAGATTGGCGCGCGCGGTCGCTCCGTCTTCGTGACCTCGGTCGATAAGGTCAATGCCGAACAATGGATGACCCAAGGCTTCACCGAAGCCCTGCGCACGCCGGAAAGCACCCTCGTCTTCGTGACCCCCGAGGATAGTGTGGAAATCCGCACCGATCAGGTGGAATGCATGGGGTGCCTGTCGCACTGCAATTTCTCCAACTGGGCGCAGAATGAATCGGGCACGACGGGCAAATCACCCGATCCGCGCAGCTTCTGCATTCAAAAGACGCTGCAGGAAATCAGCCATTCCGACGATATCGAACATCAATTGATGTTCGCCGGGCATAATGCCTATCGCTTCGGGCAAGATCCGTTCTACGCCAATGGTTTCGTGCCGACCGTGCGGCAGTTGATGGATCGGATTGTCACGGGGGATTAAGCGGAAACTCCGCAGCGAGTTGCAGTTTTCGAGTATTCTGCTTACTATTAGAACGCTCTGGTTAGGATTGTAGGCCCTTCCAGAGCGTCCTAAACGCGGATTATTTTGAAGACAAGGGTTGTTCTGTGTATCAATTCTCTCTCCTGAAACAAAACCTCGAAGTATCCAAGTTTGAAGCCGTTGTTTTAGACGTTCAGCATATTCAAGATGTTTCTATTCGGAGTGAGGGAAGCGTTAGTTTTGTTCATCCTCAGTATGGCGGCTACGTAGCACCTCCCCAAATATTTTCTGAGGACAATTCTTTTTCTCGTCTCAGAATTGAGTATCAAAATGGGAAAAAAGCAAATCTTGATATTCCTCAGAGCATATCGGTGTTCAAAGGTGATAAAGTTTCTCTTTTTTTTGTGAAAAATGGATCTATAAAAAAAGAAATTCTGGGTGTTCTGCAAAATACGGAAACCAACGTCACGCATCATTTTTTTAATTTTCAGCCCCCAATCGTACACACAGGAATGCTGTTTGGTGGGTTTTTTTCATTTTTTGGAGGCGTTTTCAATTTTATCTGGAAATCTTCTCCACAATTTTTTGTAATTTCCATTCCTATAGCAGCTTTCTTTTTT
>NZ_JBILQX010000146.1:0-9144 GCF_044372965.1 Elstera sp.
TTCTGTTTCCCAGGGGCGATCAAGCTGCTTTGACGCGGGCCTTGCTGGCGATGGAGGCCTTGAGCCCCTTGGAGCGTCGGCGCATGGGCAATGCCGGGCGTCAACGCCTGTGTTCGCTGTTCACCGACTGGCACCAAGCCTTCGACCTCTCGGCGGCGATTCAGCAAACGCAGCCTGCGGGCGGGCCGAGCTTTAAGCGCTTCCGGCACCGGGGGCTCGCATGACGGCGCAGAGCCTCCTGCGGCAGATGCTGCCCTATGCGCTCGCGCTGGCGGTGAGCAAGGCGCTGGCGTTTGCGCTGCTGCCGCTGCTCACCCGCGCCCTCGGGCCGACGGGATACGCGCAGTGGGATTTACTGGCAACCCTGGCCGATCTCGGCGGCCTCGCCCTGGGGTTGGGGTTGGCCGATAGCCTCTATCGCTTCACCCCAACGGCGCCGAGGACGCCGGCGCGGCTCCTCGGCCTAGCGCTCACAGCGGCGGTTGTTTTCCTGATCGTGGGACAAACCATCGTCGCGCTTTTGCCGATACTGCCCTTCGGCGTTCCGCGCCTCGCCTTGCACGCGCTCGTGGCGTCGCTTGCGCTGATCGCCTGCCTGGAAGTGCCGCTCGCGGCGTTCCGCTATGCCGGGCAGAGCCGTAGCTTTGCGCTGGGGCTCGTTGGGCGGGCCGTGCTTCAGGCCGGGTTTATCGCGGTGGCGGCGCTCTATGACGGGGGCGTGACCGGCCTTGCGCTGGCGACCCTGGGTGCGGACATTATAACGGCGTTGGTTCTGGTCCTGGTCACGATCCGACGTTTTGGCATCGAGATCCGGCCCGCGCAATGGCGTCAACCGCTCCGCTACGGCGTGCCGCTGGCGGCGGGCGGCGGGGCCGGGTTTGTGCTGGGGAGTTGCGACCGCTGGTTTCTGGTCGCGGTGATCCCGGCGGCCTCGCTTGCCCACTATGCTTTGGCGGCGAAATTCGCGCTGGTGGTTTCGCTCATTCTGCAACCCTTTGCCCTCTGGTGGTATCCGCGCCGGATTGCCTGGATGGAAACCGCTGCCGGGCGTGGCCGGTCGGCGCAGGCGGTGGGGGCGGGGTTGCTGCTTCTCACCTTGGCCGTTGCCACGACCAGCTTGCTCGGCCCGCTGCTGGTGGAAGCGCTCACCCCGCCGAGTTTTCACGCAGCAGGCCGTTGGATCGCGCCGCTCGCGCTCGCGATTGCCTTGAACGAAGCCGCAAGCCTGCTTAATGTTGGCTGCTACCTGGGGCAGACGGGCGCAAAGCCGTTCCTGGTCAATTGGTTGGGCGCGGGGGTCGCGCTCATCGGCTATCTGCTGATCGCGCCGTTGAACGGCGTGATTGCGCCCGAAGCGATGGCGATTGTGGCGACGCTGGCGGCGCACGGCAGCCGGATTGCGCTTTTCCTGCATCTCGGGCGCAAAGCCGCGCCGATTCCCTATTGCTGGTGGCCGATTGCGGCTTTCGCCGGGCTCGCGACGCTGGTGATCCTGGGCGTTCCCGCGCTGGGTTTGGTGGGGATGGCGCGCGGCGCGTTTGCGCTCGCGGCCCTTGCTCTTCTGACGGCGCTTGCCGCCGGGTTGGGGTGGGTTGCCTGGGGCCGAACACGCGCGCTCCCCCCTCTCGACGGGACCGGGTTTGATTTGAAAGTGGGAACGCCATGAGCCGCCTTGCCCCCGTCAGTCTTGCCTTGGGCGCAAGCATTCTGTCGGTCTTGCCGCTGTTTGCCCTGCCGAACCCTTTGGTCATGCTCGGGCTCGCGGTGGCGATTCCGGCGGCGGTTATGGCGACGCGCGTGCCGTTTTTGCTGTGCCTCGGCTTTGTCATTTTCTCCTTCTTTCGCATCCACGAAGCTTTTCCCGTGCTCATGCCGCTGCGCATTCCGCAACTGCTGGCGATTCCGACGCTGGGGGTGCTGGTTTGGCATTTCTTCGGCACGCGGCGGTTAAAACCCTATTGGTCGCGGGAACTGAGCTGGTTTGCCGCCTTTTTCGGGCTGGTGACGGTGGGCGTCATCTTTGCCAGCAATAAGCCGCTCGCCCTTGCCTATTGGACCGCGACTTACGTGAAAATCGGCATTATGACCCTGGCGATTGCCTGGCTGACGACCGAGCCGGGGCATTTTGCCCGCGCCTCCCGTGCTTTGGTTCTGGCGGGGCTCGCGGTTTCCTATGTCACGCTCTCCAACAAGGCCAATGGCATCGGCCTCGTTGAAGGCACGCGGGTAACGATTGGGCGGGATATGCAATCCGTCCTCGGGGACCCGAATGATTTGTCGTTGGTGCTCTTGTTCCCGATGGCTTTTGCGGTGTCGCTGGCAACAACCAAGGGATTGGGGAAGCTCTCTAACCTTTTCGGCGCGGTGGCCGTTGTCGCGGTTCTGATGGCGATTTTGGCCACTCAGTCGCGCGGTGGTTTGCTGGGGATCATGACCGTTTTCGGTGTTTTCGGGCTGCGGCTGGTCAAATCCAAGCTGCTGCTCGGGGCGGTCGGCGGTGTGGCGATGTTGGTCTTATTTGCCGCCGCCGGTATTTCGGGCCGCTCCTCCGGCGGGGCCGCCGAGGATGGTATCGACGAATCGGCGATGGGGCGGATTTACGCCTGGGGGGCGGCCATCCAAATGGCCACCACTCGCCCGCTGACTGGCGTGGGGCTCGATAATTTTCTGAGCAATTATTATTTCTACAGCAGCCATTGGGACGGCAAGAACCACGCGGTGCATAGCACTTGGTTCGGCGTTTTGGGCGAAACCGGCTTTCCCGGTCTTGCGGTCTTTATTGGCATGATCGTGGTTAGCCTACGTTCGTCCCTCAAAGCCTCGCGGATTCTGGATCGAACGCCAGGCGTCTCGCCCAACGCCCGCGCCATGGGGCGGGCGTTGGTGGCGGGACTAGCGGCCTGCTGCGTCGCGGGAACCTTCCTCACCCAAGGTTTCACCTGGCCCTTCTATATCCAAATCGCGCTGACGGCGGCGATTGCGCGTTACGCAAATCAGGTGACGCAAAACGCAACTGAAAGCGCAACAGTTACGGCCCCGACCTCGGAAAATCCCGCCGTTTCAACGCGCTAAAACTGGCCCCAAGCCTGCACAGGGAAGATATCCCTGATTGGAGGATTCTGATGTCGATCGAGATACTCACCCCCGAGGCCAAGGCCCGACCTTCGTTGCGCGATTTTCGCCGCTGGGCCCGGACGGCCGATCACCCGCTGGCGCGCGGGGTGCGCGCGCTTTGGTATACGAGCCGATCCGCCCAAATGCCCGTTATTCCCGGCGTGCATCGGATTTTATGGAGCCTATGGCTCGGCGGTCGAAACCTCAGCGCAAGTCTGACGCGCGCGCTCTGGTGGACGCCCCTGCTGCGCGCCCGGTTGGAGCCGGGCAGCGGGCGCGGACTGTATCTTTACGGCGGGCTTCCGCTGCTGTTGGGGCCGGTGCGGGTGCAGATGGGTGACGCCTGCCGCATGTCGGGCCAAGTGACGATTACGGGCCGGGTGCATGGCGTTGCGGGCAGCCCCGCGCCGCTGCTGAACATCGGTCGCAATGTCGATCTTGGCTGGCAGACGACGATTGCCGTCGGGCGGCGGGTTGAGATTGGCGACGATGTGCGCCTCGCCGGGCGGAATTTTCTGGCGGGCTATCCCGGCCATCCGCTGAACCCCGAGGATCGCGCCCAGGGCCTGCCCGATACCGAGGATCAAGTAGGCGATATCATCCTGGAGCCGGGCGTGTGGCTCGCGACCGGGGTGACGGTCTGCGCGGGCGTACGTATCGGGCGCGGAACCGTGGTGGCGGCGGGGAGCGTGGTAACGCGCGATTTGCCCACGAATGTGCTCGCGGGCGGGGTTCCCGCAAAAGTGATCCGGTCGTTACCGGGAACGGATACCGGAGGGTTCGATCATGACGCTTGATCTTGTGATGTTCGGGGAGGATTGGGGCGGCTGGCCATCGAGCACCCAACATCTCGCCCGCGCGCTTCTGAAGGGGGGCGACCGGATTTTATGGGTGAACTCGCTCGGGCTGCGGCGTCCGCGCTGGTCCGATGCGGCGCGGGTGATGACAAAGCTCCGCGCCGGATGGCAGGGCCGCGCCGCGCCGCGCCCGGTCCACGGCCCTCAACCCCAAGGGATTATTGCACCTCTGGCCCCGCCCGTTCCCCGAAAAGGCTTCGAAGCGGCGCTGGCCGGGCAACTGCTGGCGCGCAGCTTGCGCCGGGGGCTCGCGCGCACGGGCCTATCGGCGCGGCCGATTCTTTGGACCTCGCTGCCCACGGCGGGGCCGGTCTTGGATCGTTTGCCCACGGCGGCCACGGTCTATTATTGCTGCGACGATTTCGGGGCGCTGGAAGGCGTCGATCACACCGATGTGCTGCGCCACGAGGCCGAGCTTGCCGTGCGGGTCGATCTGATTTTGGCGACGAGCCCGGAGTTGGCGGCAAAGTTTCCGGCGGCCAAAACCCGCCTGGTTCCCCATGGCGTCGATACCGATCTGTTCATGACGCCGCAAGACCGCCCAACCGACGTTCCCCAGGATCGGCCCACGGTGGGGTTTTATGGCAGTCTGGCCGGCTGGGTGGATTGGGATTGGCTGATGGCGCTGGCGCGGCTGCTGCCCGATTGGGAGATTCAGTTGATCGGCCCGGCGAAGGCCGAGAGCGCGGAGAAGCTGGCCGAACTGGCCCGTTACGCGAATATCCGCCTGCTTGGCCCCCGCGCGCACGGGGAGTTGCCCGCCTATCTTCACACTTGGACGGCGGCGCTCTTGCCGTTTCGGGACCTACCGCAAATTCACGCCTGCAACCCCTTGAAGCTGCGCGAATATCTCGCGGCGGGCGTGCCGACTGTCGCCACGCCGTTTCCAGCGGCGCAAGCCTATGCGCCGGAGGTGAAGACCGCCGCGACAGTGCTGGAGGCCGCCACCTATCTGCGCGGGTTGCAGGAACGGGATCCGGCCCAGATTCGGCAGGAAAAAGCCGCGCGGCAGCAGCGGGTGATCGGGGAAAGTTGGGCGGCGCGGGCCGCCACGATTCGCGGCTATCTGGAAGAGATGGGGTGATGCGGCGACTTGGCTTTTTGCTGGTGCTCCTCGCGGCTCCAGCCCTCGCCGACCCGCTGCCGCTCTATCGGGAAACGCCGTTTGCCCCGCTTTCCGGCGCGGCGGATTTGGTCCTGCGCGGCGTTAGTCACGCCGGAGCGCCGGTGACTCTTGTCCTGCGCCTGGATGGGCCGGACAGTGTGAACTATCGCACGCGGGTGAATGAGGAGCGGTTGATTCCGCCCGGTCCCTTCGTCATTCGCCTCCCGGCGCAGGGGTTAACCCGGTCGGGCGGTGCGCCGCACGATCTTGCCACCACGCGCCGCCTGTATCTTTTTAGCGACCCCCCCGTCGCGATTGACGCCGAGGTTACGGTAGAGCCCGCGCCGCCGCCGCCCCCGGACGTGATAGCGCTCGACGCTGGCCCCGTTGCGCTTCCCCCCGCGCCCGGATTTGCGCGCCTTGGGCCGGATGATCCGCGCTTGGGCGGTGTGCGAAAGGTTGCGGTTCGCCGGTCGGGCGGCGAGCGTATGCTGGCCGACGGCATTAGCGGAATCGATCAAGTGCGCCTGAGCGTCGCGCCGGGCCGCTGGCACCTGCGGCTATGGCTGGAAGACCCTGGCGACTGGGAGACGCTGCCGCGCGTCCTGGACCGGAATGTCACCGCGAACGGGCTTGTGTTGGATCACCGCGCCTGGAGCCTGACAGAGTGGATTTCCCGGCGCTATTTGGCGGGCGGCCAGGGGGACTCGCCCTCACTAGCGTCGGCCTGGGCAGCCTTCGGGCAGCGCCGGGGCGACCGGATCGATGCCACCCTTGATCTGACCGATGGACAGCTCGAAATCGCCTTTCAAGGCGACCGGCCGACCTATCTCGCCGGGCTCGCCCTTGCGCCCGCAACCGACGCCGGGGAGGCCGCGCTTGCGGGCCTGGACGCTCGCCGGGCCGAGGCGTTCGACGCCGCCTGGCCGGTTTGGTCGCCGTCAATCCCGGTGAGCGGGCCGGTTGCGCCGCTCGAAATCGCCCAAAACGGCGCGGTGCGGCACGCGCTTTGGCTGCCGCCCGGCGCGCAAGTGGAGCAGGTTCAAGCCGATGCGGGGTTGGAGGTTCAGGCTTGGGAAGGGCGTTGGACGCTGGAGCGCGCGCAAGCCGCCTCCCAACTCCTCATCCCCGCCGCGCGCCATTTGATGCCGCTGGGCAGCCTAAAATCGCGTCTTCCCGATCGACCGCGACGGCTGGTGCTGTGGCTTCGTGCTCTTTCCGCCAAACCCGGTCCCCAGGCCCTTACGCTCCACTTCGCCGATGGGGCGGTTCAGCGGGTGCCCGTTACCGTCCTGCCGATTCTGCTGCCCGAGGCGCGAACGGCGGTCAGCCCCTATTTGGACGATCCCCCTCAGGAAGTCTGGCGCGCGGAGGGCGGGGACGACCGTCGTTTAGAGGGCTATCGCTGCGATGCCCGGTTCCTCACCCGTCTCGGTTTAACGCCCCACGCGCCGCCCTTAGATTTGCACGCGCCCGCGCGGCTTCGGGCAATGCTAGCGGACTCTGCGCCGCCGTGGATCGCCTATGCGGGACTCAAGCGGGCTTTAGCCGATGGCGGCGTGGAGGCGACGGCCAAGCGCTTGCACGATTTGGATGGCGCTTTGCTGCCCGCGCAGCGCGATCAGATTTACTGGAGCATCGCCGATGAGCCGTCGAACCCCGCGCATGGCTCCAGCGATTTTGCGGCGGGGGCACGGTTGCGGGAGGCTTTTCCCTGGCTCAAGCTCGCCGCCCATCTGAACGCGCCCGGCGATGCGCAGTTTCTGGCGGGGCTCGATATGGCGCTGGTCAATCAAGGGTTTGGGCTAGATCGGCCCCAATTGCGCGCAGCCCGCGCGCGCCTGACACGCCCCCAGGCGAAACTCTGGCTATACAATGCCGAGTCACCGCGATTGGCGGCGGGGTTCTGGCTGTGGTTGACCGGGGCGGAGGGCTATTTGCAATGGCACGCGCGCATGCCGACCGCCGATCCGTTCGACCCCACCGATGGGCGCGAGGCGGATTTTGGCCTTTTGCACCCAAGCGCCGACCCCTGTCCCGCGCTTCCTGCGATTGACGACAATCTCTTGACCTTAGCCGAAGCGGTCGAGGATAGCCGCTGGATCACGGCTTTGGCGGGGAGCCGCGCGCCTGCTGCCGCCCGGTTGCTCGGGGTGCTGCGCGATACGTTGGGCGACCGATGGGCGGACGCGCGGGCGCGGGCGACGCCGGAGTTCTTCACGATGTTTCGCCAAAAAGCTGCCCGCGCTCTGCGCCCGTGAACCTTGGCATGGGGATTGTACCTCTGACGGGTATTCGGCCCGCTTTTCGGAGGTTTCCCTATGGCCCGTTGCAAAATGCATATCTCAGCGCAGCTCAAGACGGTTTTGACCCTGGGGCTCGTTGCAATTTGCCTCAGCGGCTGCGCAAACCGCGATCCGCTGTCGATGATCCCGGCGGGATTGCGCGCAACGCTCCAAAGTGAGGATCGGGCGGCGCAACCGAAGCGCCCGGTGAGCGTGGCCGGGATGTTGGCAAAAGCGCGCGGCGCGACGGAGGTGCCGGAGGCCGCCCCCAGCGCACCGCCATCGGTTGCCCCAGTCCCGGCCCCAGTCCCGGCCTCAGTCCCGGCCCCAGTCGCGGAGCCGGTCGAAACCCAGGCGGCCCCTGCGCCCCGTCCCGAAACCTTGCTGCGCTTTGCCCCTGCGAGCCCAAAATTGAGTTCGGTCGAAATGCTCAAGCTCACGCTCGCCGCCCATAAGCTTGCGGCCCAGCCCGGCCCGGTGAGAATTTTGATGGGGCCGGGGGAGGGGACCCTGTCCCCGGCGCAAACAATGGCGTTGGTTATGCAGCGTGGGGCGTCGGTGAAAGCGGCGCTGCCGAAGGACCTCGTGGCGCGGGCCGAGCTGCATTACAGCCCCTCCCTTTCCCCGGATACAGCGGTTCTGCGCCCGAGCGCTCCCGATTCTGAGCTACAGTGACAGGCCGCGCGATGACAACACCGCCCCCCCTCGCGCCGCGTTCCATCGGCGATATTCTATACCTCATCGTTTCGGCGGCCTGGTATCGCCGCTATCTGCTGTGCGTGCCGATTGTGGTTATGCCGCTTCTTGCCTTTGGGGTGAGCCTGCTGCTGCCGAAGAGCTACGAAGCGCGCATGACGATTCTGGTGCAAGAACCCGCGAAGCTAAATCCGTTTTTGAACGATCTGGCCGTTGGCCCCAATCTGAAAGACCGAATGGAAGGGTTGAAGGCCCTGTTGCGTAGCGAACACGTGCTGGCCGCCGTGATTCGCGACCGCCAATTGCTGCCGCCCGATGCGTCGCCCGCCGCGCAAAACTGGGCCGTGCGGGAAATGTCGGGGAATCTGACCGCGCTTCTTGTCGGCGGCGATTTGATCGAACTGCGCCTGCGCGGCAATAGCCCCAAGGGGCTCGACCAAGTGCTCTCGACCATCGGCGAGCGGTTTGTGGACCGGCTCCTCGCCCCCGAACGCTCGTCAATGGAAGGCTCGGTCACGTTTCTGGAGCGCGAGATTACCGAAAAGCGCCGTGTTCTGACCGAGGCGGAAGATGCGCTGGCCGAGTTCAAGCTGAAAAATGCCGATAAACTGCCGGAACTCTATACGGCCAATGTCCAGCGGCTCACCGTGCTCCAGCGCACCTTGGAAGAAAAGCGCGCCGAACTTGCAACCGCCGTTGCAGCTTTCGAGGATATGCGGGCGCGGCTTGCCAATACGAACCCGGTGATTGGCAAAATGGAAGAACAGATCGTTCAGGTTTCCGGGGAACTGGCCCTGCTGCGCGCCCGCTACACCGACGATCATTCGGAGGTGCAGGCGGCTTTGCGGAAAGTTCGGCGGCTTGAGGACGAGCGCAAATCGCTCATCGATGCCGCCCGAACGCTGACGCCGGAGGATATCGAGCGGCTGATTACCCAAGCAACCACGCAAGGCGTTTCGTCGGATCGGCCAGCGGCCCCGTTACTCCTGTCGCAAATGCAACGCTTGCAGGATAGCAAAGCCAAACAGGAAAGTTTAACGCGCGAGGTGGCGGGCTTAGCGGCGTCGGTCGCCGAAGCGCAAGCCTC
>NZ_JBILQX010000147.1:0-9113 GCF_044372965.1 Elstera sp.
TTTCCGTAAGCGCCGTGCGGAAACTCGCCGCACTCACCCCCGGTTTCAGGGCAAGCTTATAATGGAACTCGGCAAGGCTGCCCGGTTGCAGCAACTGCGTTTGCGCAATCGCCGCGTCGGCAATCAGCACGCGCGGACCGATATCGAGCGGCCCTGCGGACCGATCCGGCTCCTTCAAGAGTGTTCCGGTAATGCGGAACCGGCCTTCGCCGATTTGCACGCTATCCCCGAGCTTCAACCCGAGCCGTGCGAGCAGAACTTCATCCACCACCACGCCGAAAACGCCATCTTGCGCGGCCAGAAGCGCAGGAAGGGGCGTCGCGGGGGCCGTTTCGACGCTGCCCAGCAACGGATAATTCCCATCCACGGCCTTCAACTGCGCGAGCGAGCGCCGCTCGCCATCGGGCCGCACCGCCATCGCGCGCATTTCGATGGAGTGGGTCATCCGCAGGCTTTGGCCCTGAAGCCACACCCGTTGATCGTCGCTGATCGGGCGATGCACCTGCCGCAGTGTCACATCGCCGCCCAGCAGGCTGCGCGCATCGCGCTCAAGCCCCGCCACAATCGCCGCCGACAGGCTGCCAACGGCGGCAATCACCGCGACCCCCAGCGTCAGACAGGCGAGGAAAATGCGAAAACCGGCAACACCCCCGCGCAACTCGCGCAGGGCGAAAGTAAGGGCGGGGCTCATGCGGCACCCCCGGCGTCGATGAGACCGTCTTTCACCCGCACGACCCGGTCGCAGCGTTGAGCGAGGCCGACATCGTGGGTGACGAGCAAGAGCGTGGTGCCGAACCGGTCGCGCAGGCTAAACAGCAGGTCCATAATCGCCGTGCCCGTGCTGCCGTCGAGATTGCCCGTTGGCTCGTCGGCAATTAGGAGTTTCGGTTGAATGACGAAAGCGCGCGCCAGGGCCACGCGCTGTTGCTCGCCCCCCGAGAGCTGATCGGGATAATGGGTAAGCCGATGGCCGAGACCGACTTGCTCCAAAGCCTCTTTGGCGCGGGCGAAAGCATCGGATTTACCCGCGAGCTCCAGGGGTACGGCAACATTTTCGAGCGCGTTCATCGTTGGGATCAGGCGGAAGGCTTGGAAGACGATGCCCACCGTCTCGCGCCGCCACAGGGCGAGATCATCCTCGCTCAGCCCGCCCAGTTCAACGCCCGCCACCACCACTTCGCCGCCGCTCGCGCGCTCCAAACCGCCGACCACCATCATCAAGGTCGACTTGCCCGCACCCGAGGGGCCGACGATGCCGACGCTCTCCCCCGGTGCAATCGCGAGATCGACCCCGCGCAGGATATTGACCTCACCGGCAGCACTCGCCAGCTTCACCTGTACATTGCGGAGTTGGATCATGGGCATGCGCACTCTAGGGCCAGAGATGAAAACCAGTAACGAGCCTTACAAATGGGGCAAAACCGAGGCCGTGCAACGGGGGCGGCGCGGTTTCTTAACCCTGCTCGCCTGCCTTTCGGTTTTCGGAAGCACCATGGCCCAGGCCCAAACCCAACCCATCCGCCTGCTGGCCTTTGGCGATAGCCTCACGGCAGGCTATGGGCTGCCCGCCCGCGCCGGGTTTACGGCAAAGCTGGAGGCGGCTTTACAGGCGAAAGGCTTGCCCGTAACCGTTATCAACGGCGGCGTTTCGGGCGATACCAGCGCGGGCGGTTTGGCGCGGCTCGATTGGATGCTCGCCGACAAACCCACCCATGCCATCGTCGAATTCGGCGGCAACGATGGGCTGCGCGGGCTGGACCCTCAGCAGATGGAAGCCAATCTCGATGGGATTTTGGTGAAGCTGAAGGCGGCGAATGTCAAAATATTGCTCGCTGGGATGCGCGCCCCGCCGAACTTCGGCAGCGCCTATACAAGCGCCTTCGATTCGGTCTTCGCGCGGCTCGCGGAGCGACACAAGGTCGCTTTTTATCCGTTCTTCCTTGACGGGGTGGCCGCCAATCCTCAGCTTAACCAGGCGGACGGGATTCACCCGAACGAAGCGGGCGTAAACACTGTTATCGACCGTATTTTACCCTCCGTTTTGAGCCTTTTGGCTCAATCCTGATTATTTCGATTTAGCAATGAGGCGTTTATGGAACTGCGACGCTTAGGGCGCACCGATATGCAGGTGAGCCTGATTTGCCTTGGCACCATGACCTGGGGTGAACAGAATACGGAAGCCGAAGCCCACGCTCAGCTTGATTTTGCCCTGGATCGGGGGGTGAATTTTATCGATACGGCGGAAATGTACCCGGTACCGCCGCGCCCGGAAACCCAAGGACTGACCGAAGCCTATATCGGTACTTGGCTGGCCAAGCGGCCCGCCGTGCGCGATAAAATCGTGCTGGCGACGAAAGTCGCGGGCGGCGGGCGTTCCATGCCGCACGTGCGCGGGGAAGGGCGCAAGCTTGATCGCGCCAATATCGAGGCTGCCATCGATGCCAGCCTGAAGCGCCTGCAAACCGATTACGTCGATCTCTACCAAATCCATTGGCCGGATCGGGCGACGAATATGTTCGGCCAATTGGGCTATGTGCATACCCCCTCGCCCGATGCTGTGCCCATTGAAGAAACGCTAACCGCGCTGGCCGATTTAGTGAAAGCGGGCAAGGTGCGCGCGCTGGGGCTTTCCAACGAAACCCCCTGGGGCGTGATGGCGTTTCTGCGCGCGGCGGAAAACCTCAATCTGCCCCGCGTGGTCTCGATCCAGAATCCCTACAGCCTGCTGAACCGCTCCTTCGAGGTCGGTCTCGCGGAAATGGCCATTCGGGAAGAGGTCGGCTTGCTCGCCTATTCGCCGCTCGCCATGGGCGTGCTGATGGGGAAATATTTCGACGGGGCGCGCCCCGCAGGCGCACGGCTCACGCTGTTCGACCGCTTCACCCGCTATTTCACCCCGCAAGCCGAACCCGCCGCGAAACTCTATGTGGAGATTGCCCGCCGCCATGGGCTAGACCCGGCGCAAATGGCGCTCGCCTATGTGAACAGCCGCCCCTTCGTGACCAGCAATATCATTGGCGCGACCAATCTTGAGCAGCTCGACGCCAATATCCGCAGTGCTGAGGTGACGCTAAGCGCCGAGGTTCTGAGCGAGATCGAGGCGGCCCATCAGGTCCACCCCTACCCCTGCCCCTAGATTAGTCGGCTTTCACGTCCGCCACCTGCCCGCCGGTCAATCGAACCAGATCGTCCGGCGTCAGGCGGAAAATGCTGGTGGGGGTGCCAGCGGCGGCCCAGAACTCGGGCAGATCCATCAAATCTTGATCGATCAGCACGATCCCCGGCACGGCATGACCGACCGGGGAAACGCCGCCGATGGCATAGCCGGTGCGCTCCCGGACAAAAGCCGCATCGGCGCGGGCGAGGCGCTCGCCAATAACGGCTTCCACCTTGGCTTCATCAACGCGGTTGCTGCCGGAGGTGACGACCAAGACCGACCGGTCGGAGTCGGGGGCATTGAAGATCACCGATTTGGCAATCGCCGCCACCGCACAGCCCAAAGCGTCTGCCGCTTCTTGGGCCGTGCGCGTGGGCCGGTCGAACTCATAAACGGTGAAATCGGGGCCGAGCAACGCTTGGACGCGCAGGGCCGTTGGGGCTGTCGCGGGTTTCATGCCGAAGAGTGTAGCAAACTCCGCTTACGCCTCAAGAGGGAGTCGCTTCTTAAACGACCACCCGAAGGAGACGCCCGCCACCGCCGTCAGAATGAGCGCGCCGCCGATGATTTGGCTCGGGTGCAGCTTCTGCCCGAAAGCCACATAATCAACCAGAATCGCGGCAATCGGATAGATGAACGATAGCGCCGCCGTTAGGCTGGTCGGCAAGCGCTGAAGCGCGCTGTACAGCAGGGCATACATCAGCCCGGTATGAACGACGCCGAGCAGAACCAGCACCCCCCAGGTTTGCGGCGCGGTCGGCAGGCTGTGCCAGGCGAGCATCGGTGCCAGAATGACCGTGCCGATGACCAGTTGCAGCCGGGCGAGGCGCTGGGGGGCGATCCCCGTGAGTTGCTTGGTAATCAGACTGAAGACGGCATAGAGAAACGCCGCGCCAAGCGCCAAAGCGATGCCGGTGAGATAGGCCCCCGGCTCCAGCAACACGTCCGGCTCCACCTGCACCACCAGCAGCAACCCGCCGAAGGCGACCGACAGCCAGATAAATTTCCACAGCGGCAAAGCCTCCCGCCGTACCAGCGCCGCGAGCGCTACCAGGATAAACGGCTGCACATTATAGGCGGCAGTCGCCATCGAAATCGAGGCGCGGCTGAAGGAGGCAAACAGCAGCAGCCAATTGCCGACCAGCGCTAAGCCGCCAATCCCGGCGAGAATCAGCGTCCGCTGGGTCCAGAGCGTCGGCGGCAGGCGGCGCGCCAGCAAGCTTAAGACGAGCGCACCGATCAAGCAGCGAAAAAACACCACCGTTACTGGGTCTTGCCCGGAAACGAGCACCAGCCATCCAATCGTTCCCGAAATGAGCATCGCGGCAACCATTTCGGTTACGCCGCGCCGGTCGATCTCCTGCATCATCATCCCCTCCTTAGGGCAAAAGCGATGCCTCTAGAATGCCAAGCGGCGGGGCTGGATTATATGGATAGAAAAAGGATAAACTCGGATTACACCTTTTTATCGAAGGCAAAACCATGAAACAGGCTTTCCCTCTATCCAATGCGCTGGATGCGATCGATACCGCTCTAATCCGTGCCCTCGCCGAGAATGCCCGCCAGCCGGTGAGCGCTCTAGCTCAATTGGTCGGCTTGTCACCGCCCTCCGTCGCCGAGCGGCTACGGCGGTTGGAGAGTAGCGGTTTGCTGGCGGGCTATACGGTCGATCTCAATCTCAAAACTCTGGGCTACGGCCTCCAAGCGATCATCCGCGTGCGGCCCCTGCCGGGGCAGTTACACTGGGTGCAGCGCCTGCTCGAAGACGAACCCGCCGTGATCGAATGCGACAAGGTGACGGGCGATGATTGCTTCGTCGCCCGTGTGGTGCTGCGCGACATCGAACAGTTGGATGTGGTGCTGGAGCCGCTGATCGAGCGGGCGGAAACCAATACGGCAATCATTAAATCATCACCGGTGCCCCGGCGGTTGCCGCCGTTAGGCTAACGTGAGATTGGCCCGAATCGACGCAATCTTAGCCTCAAACGCCGACCAATCGTCAGCGGTCGCGATGGGAGCCCACAGCGCTTCCACCTCCTCAATCGGCAGATCGGCGGGGTGGTTGCCGCGCGGCGCAACGGCGGCAGGATCGGCGCGGGTTTCAAGACCCAAACGGATCGGGGCGAAGTCGGGCCGCGCGTAAAGCGCGCTTTGCGGGCTGAGGGCCGCGCGGGCGGGATCGGCGCCGACCCAATCGAAGATTATTTGCTCAAAGCCCGCGCCGCTATCGAGCAAAAACTGATAGAGGTTTGAAAGAAAGGCAAGATCGCTATCAAGCTCACCTTGCAGCAGGCCCAAGCGTTTGAACCAGGCCGCGCGCAAGGCCGGGCGGAAGATATCTTGGAACCGCTCCAACTGCGCCACCAGCGCGGATTCCGGGGCGAAATCCATCAGGCATTCGGCGAAGCGTTCTAGGTTCCACAGCAGTGTGCTGGGCTGGCGGCCATAGGCATAAAGCCCGGTTTCGTCAAAATAAGCGGCGGTGAAACGCGGATCGTAGGTTTTCAAAAACCGCCACGGGCCGTAATCGAAACTCTCGCCGGTGATATTGATATTATCGGTATTGAGCACGCCATGAACGAAGCCCGCCGCCATCCACTGCGCCCCCATTTGCGCGACCGCCGCCATCACCTCGGCCAGCAGCGTGAGCGCAGGAACCGGGCCGGGGTCGATCTGCGGCCAATAGGTCGCTAACGTATACTCGATCAAGCGCCCGATGGCCTGCGTCTCACTCAAATAGGCCAAGCGCTGAAACGTGCCAATGCGGATATGGGAATGGCTAAGGCGGACCAGCACGGAAGACCGCGTTGGGCTCGGCTCGTCGCCCCGGTGCAGCGCCTCGCCGGTTTCAATGAGGCTGAAGCTTTTGGAGGTATTGACGCCGCGCGCTTCCAAGAGTTCCGTTGCCAGAATCTCGCGCACGCCGCCCTTCAGTGTTAGCCGCCCGTCGCCCGCGCGCGAATAGGGGGTGCGCCCGCTGCCCTTGGTGCCAAGGTCGAGCAAGCGGCCCTTATCCTCGTAAAGCTGCGCAAACAAAAACCCGCGCCCATCGCCAAGATCAGGATTGTAATGGCGGAACTGATGGCCGTGATAGCGCAGGGCCAGCGGGGTTTCGAAACTCCCCGGCAGCGGCTGGAAGCGCCCGAAATGCTGGGTCCATTCCGCTTCGGTCAGCGCGTCGAGCCCCACCGTTTCCGCCGCGCGCTGATTGCGCCAGCGCAGGATATGCTGGGGAAACGCCGCCGCCGGAACGGGGTCGTAGAAATCCGGCCCCAGCACGGCATGGGACCGGCTGGGGCGATAGTCGGGCGCGGGCGGCACGTTCTTGGACTACTGGGGAAGCTGGCTTAGCTGGGTGCGCCGCGTGCCCAAAGCGGCGGCATAGGCTTCGACCTGCGCATGGATATCGGGGTCTTCCGGCACGGTGCGGTCCAGGCGGATTTGGTCGCCCTTCCAGCTCTTTGGGTGGCCATCCCTATCGAACGTCACCGACAGCTTGCCGAGGTAGTGGCCGAAGGAGGCGGTTTGTGCGAGCAGCACGGGCTTGCCTGCGGGGCCGGTGACAACTTGCGGCGCGGCGGCGGGCGGTGCTCCTACATGGGCACCCTTGCCCGAAACGCCAATGATCACATCGATCCCGGCAATGCGCGCCGCAATATCCTTATCCTTCTCGATCCCCGCCGAGGAGACCGCGACGACGGTTTTCGTGCCCATAAAGCCCAATTGCTTTAGCCAGAAGGGGGCTTTTGCCTCGATCGGCGTGAACAGCACGCCCGGCGAGGGTTTGGATTTTTGCGGGATATTGAGATCG
Source organism: Elstera sp. (assembly GCF_044372965.1). NCBI lineage: Bacteria > Pseudomonadati > Pseudomonadota > Alphaproteobacteria > Rhodospirillales > Rhodospirillaceae > Elstera > Elstera sp. The sequence continues at coordinate 6,969 of NZ_JBILQX010000147.1, forward strand.
GCAATCCCGAGCAACCCGAGGCGCTGGGCCCCCCGGTCGGTCGAGAGCATCGGATAGATTTGGTCTTTCAGGTACGGGTCGCGGTCGGTGCTGATATTCGCCCCCAAAATCGGGAACTGCGCCGTGCGGATGAATTTCCCCAAGACTTCCGAGCCTTCGGAAAACTCCGCCGGCCCCGCCGCCATCGCATCGAAGCGCGCACGGTTCATGAGTTCCGCCAACACGTCCTGCTTATGCTGGTTCCAAAACGCGGTACCGCCGAACTGGCCCCCGGCGTCCAGCAGCAACACGGTTCCAGACCGCGCCCGCTCCAGATTTGCTTGCCCGGCAAGCCGCGCCAAACCGCCCAAGCACGCATCGGTCGCGCGCTCTTCCAGCGTGCACGGCGTGCCGTCGCTCTTCGACGGCTCCATGCGCGAGGCAACATCGCCGCTGAACAGCAGGGTCAAATTGGTGTCGGCGCGCGCGGTCTTGCCAATGGCCAAGGGCATCAGCAGGCCGAGCGCAATCCCGAGCCCGATGGTAATCGCCAGCCCGTGCCGAGGGTTGACCCGCCAATAGCGATACTCATCTTCGCGCGGCGGCGAAACCAGCTCGACCAGGCGCTCCGCCAGCACATCAATTCCACTCGGTGTCGGAACCATAATCAGTCTCACTTCAAGGTTTTAGCTAAAATCGCTAAGACTTCGGATTCACAGACGTAATACGTAGCGCAATCTCATCGGCTTGCCAATCCTCTTCTATCGGGTTTGGATGCAAGCCCCGTAACGCATTCAGGAGATAGGGATTTGTCCCTGCTGCTCACAACCCCTGGCGACCCCGCCCCTTGGTTAAAAGCGCTGACAGCCCATATGCCGCAGCGCCAGGTTCACCTGTGGGGCCAGACGGACGCCGCAACGCTGGCCCAAATCCCTTACGCGCTAGTGTGGCGCCCCCCGGTGGATTTTTTTGACGGGCTCACCGGATTACGGGCGATTTTCAACCTCGGCGCGGGGGTGGATGCGCTGCTGCCCCACCAAGGCATGCCGAAAGACGTGCCGATCGTAAGGATCGTTGATGGCGGTATGGCGGCGCAAATGGCCGAATATGCGCTCTATGGGGTGCTCCACGTCCACCGCCGTTTCGATGTGATGGCTGAGCAACAAAAGCGCGCCGTGTGGGCCGATCCCGGCATTTGCGAGCCTGGCGAAACCCGTATCGGCATTCTCGGCCTCGGCGCGCTCGCCTTGGGTGTGATCGAAAAGTTACGGCCTTTCAGCTTTTCGCTGTCGGGCTGGAGCCGCAGTTTTCGCAGCGTCGAGGGGGTGCAGACCTATGCCGGGCTGGAAAACCTGCCCGCGTTCCTGAGGAGTTGCGACGTCCTGATCGTGCTGCTGCCTTTGACCGAAGAAACACGGGGCCTTCTGTCGGCGGAACATTTGGCCCTGCTGCCCGAGGGCGCGAGCCTGATCAATCTCGCGCGCGGCGCGCTGGTTGATGAAGCGGCGCTGCTAGACCGGCTCAATTCGGGCGCGCTGCGCTTTGCTCTGTTAGACGTGTTCCATCAAGAGCCGCTACCGCCGGATCACCCGTTCTGGCACCACCCGCGCGTCATCGTCACGCCGCACGCCTCGGCGGCGACCTTGCCCGGTCCCGCGATTGCGCAGATTACGGCCAACATCGCGGCGTTCGAGCGGGGCGAGGCAATGGTAGGGGTCGTGGATCGAACCAAGGGATATTGACGCATGACGGTCGAAACCTGGGCCAAATTGGTTCCCGAACTCGCTTGCTCGAACCTTATGGCCAGCCTAACTTTCTATTGCGATACACTTGGCTTCACCTGCCGCTTCTCCCGCCCCGAAGATGGGTTCGCCTATCTCGACTGGGATGGGGCGCAGATCATGCTGGAACAGCAAGAAACCGCTGGGCGCACCGCCGCGCTCGAAAAGCCCTTCGGTCGCGGTATCAATCTTCAAATTGAAGTCGAGGACTTGAACCTCCTCACGGCACGATTGGCGGCGGCTCAGGTTCCGCTCTTTCAGGACGCGCAAACCGCCTGGTACCGCGAAAACGATATTGAGCACGGGCAAATGGAGTTGCTCGTACAAGACCCAGACGGCTATCTGCTACGCTTCATTCAGCCACTCGGAACCCGCCCCGCGCGGG
>NZ_JBILQX010000149.1:0-8954 GCF_044372965.1 Elstera sp.
CCGAATACGCTTTGCCGCATGGCCTGAGGGATTCTTAACAAGATCACTCAAGATGTTCGTATCGAGCAGGTACAGCACCGTCAAAAGATATCCTCGGGCTGGCTCGGTGCATCCTCGATGCTCGGAATATCCTCGGCCATCGGTTGCCAGCTTGCCAGAAGTGCTAAGAGACCGCTTGGAGGAACGGGCTCGATAATCAGCCGCCCCCCTTCGCGGCGCATCAGCGCGGTATCGCCGGGCAACTCGAACTCAGCCGGAATACGAACGGCTTGATGGCGCTTATCACGGAACAATCGCACAGGCCGGGCAGGTGACTCGAAGCCTTGGGTCATTACACTCTCCCCCGCCGATTGCGCTAAAGTGCTCAGGTCTGAGTTTAGCAGAAAGAAAGCCGCGCAATTCTGGCTTTTTTACGGGCGCGGCAGGACTCTTTCGAAGCCCTGCCGCCTCACCTCACGCCCCCAACCGCGCCAGCGCGTCCGCCACCGATAGCTCGTCCCGCTGGCCGGTGCGGCGGTTCTTCAGTTCGACGACGCCCTTTTCCAGCCCGCGCGGACCAATGATGAGCTGCCAGGGCAGGCCAATCAGGTCCATATCGGCGAATTTCACGCCCGCGCGCTCGTCGCGGTCATCGTAGAGCACGTCGATACCTTTGGCGGTCAACGCGTCATAGATTTCCATCGCCTTCGCGTCGGAGGCCGCATCGCCCGCCTTCATCGTGATGATGCCGACGTGATAAGGCGCAACCGCCTCCGGCCAAATGATCCCCGCCTCGTCGTGGCTGGCCTCAATGATCGCGCCCAAGAGACGCGACACGCCGACGCCGTAGGAGCCCATGTGCAGCGGCGCAACCGATCCATCAGCTTGCGTGACGGTGGCATTCATCGGCTTCGAATACTTTTCGCCGAAGTAGAAGATGTGCCCGACTTCAATCCCGCGCGCCGAATGCAGGCGCTCGGTTGGAACCGGGCAGGCGGCGGCATCGTGCTTTTCTTCGGTGGCGGCATAGAAACCCGTCGCCCAATCGACGAAGGATTGTAGCTCCTCGGCGCTTTTCGGGGCCTTATCGAGCACGTCGAGGGCGAGCCAATCCTGATCGCAGAACACCTGGCTTTCGCCGGTTTCGGCCAGAATGATGAACTCGTGCGACAGGTCGCCACCGATGGGGCCGGTATCGGCCTTCATCGGAATCGCCTTCAGCCCCAGCCGCGCATACGTGCGCAGGTACGCGAGGAACTGCTTATTATAGCTGATGCGCGCCGAGGCTTCGTCGATATCGAAGGAATAGGCATCCTTCATCAAAAACTCGCGGCCCCGCATCACGCCAAAGCGCGGGCGCACTTCATCGCGGAACTTCCATTGAATATGATAGAGATTGAGCGGCAACTGCTTGTAAGAGCGCACGAAGGTGCGGACGATATCCGTCACCATCTCTTCGTTGGTGGGGCCGAACAATAGCTCGCGCTCGTGCCGGTCGGTGATGCGCAGCATCTCCTTACCGTAATCATCGTAGCGTCCGCTTTCGCGCCAGAGGTCCGCCGATTGGATCGTCGGCATCAGCAGTTCCACCACACCCGCGCGGTTTTGCTCCTCGCGCACGATGGCTTCCACCTTATTGAGCACGCGCAGGCCGAGCGGTAGCCAGGCATAAATCCCGGCGCTCTGCTGGCGGATCATGCCCGCGCGCAGCATCAGCCGGTGTGAGGCGATCTGCGCTTCGGCGGGATTTTCTTTTAAGGTCGGCAGGAAGAACTGGGACAAGCGCATGAAAGATCTCGGACTTTATAGGGAACAGCCGGGCGCGACTTTAGGCGGCGCGACCTTGCTTGTCCACGCCCATGCGGGCCTGCCCGCTAGCGATAGCCCGCTGCGCGGCAGCGTTCGATGAGGTCCTCGTTCCCGCCGGTGAGCGGACGGCCATTGAGCAAGCTCGTGCCATCGGGCGCAATCTGCACCGTTCCAACCGTTGTTTCGCCCTGGAGCGGGCTGCGCAGACGGCCCCCATAGGCGTTGGGATCGACATAAAGCCGGGTTGACGGGCTCAGCCCCCCGGCAAGGCCGCCGCCGTAAAGCGCGCCGCCCGGCAAATCCGCCCCGGCCACCGACCCGCCCGACGCCGTCAACCCCGGCTGATAGGTCGGCGTTTCCGAAGGCGACAACGTTACCAGCGCCTGCCGACAAATCTCGGGATCAGGCGCTCCTAAGAGCGACGAACTGCCGCCGTTCCCGATATTCATTTGAAACCGGGGGGTCTGTGCCTCCACCCGGGAGATGAGAACGCCCCCATTCAGCCCAGCAATGCTAAGGCTTGAAAGCATGAGTGCCGCCAGCGCATATACGCGCCTAATTTTTGCCCATTGAATCATTCTTTCAGCTTACCAGATTAAAACTCAGAACCACAGACGGCAAAATCTTCCCGGCAATGGCTTTGTAACCAATTGGTATAGCTTTCTAATTTGTTTCGGAGCGCATAATGGTTAACACAATCTGCCTCTGTTTACAGAAGATGCACATTTTGGCGAAAAAATGGGTGACAGACGCAAGGGCGCGTGCTTATACTCCGTCCAACAAATAAAAAGACTGCGCGACAAAAGGCCGCGCAGCCCGAGTTTAGGGAGGAATCGCCACCAGGCGGAGACAAGCAGCATAAGCTGTTGTCGTACAAATAAATCTATCTTCTGCATTGCAGCATGGCAAGATCAAAATATTGATCTTGCCGTTTTTTTTGCCTGTTTTCAAAGTCATGGCGCTTTATTGTGCGTATTGCCCATGATCGCATCAATATTTGCTTAGAACTGCGGCAGTAATTGCATTTGCATTCAAGCGTTCGGGTCTGTCCTTGCCTCTTTCCGCAGAGCATCGCAGGGTAAGCCATGGTTTTCACCCCCCTCTCGGCACCGCTCGCTACGGCGATTGCCCATCTCTCCTCCGAAGATCACGCCAAGATTGTCGGACATATCGGACCTATCGCGCAATGCGATGGCAACGACGAGGGCACCAGCGTCCTTGCATTCAGACTGAACCACGAGTGGGTGTTGCGCCTCGCCCGAACGAAGGCGGCCCCGCTAGCGCGCGAAACTCGGCTCCTCAGGGCCATCGGCTCGAGCTTACCGACCGAGATGCGCAACCTGCTGCCTATTCCCGACGTCGCGGGCGACGGTTGGACCCTCCATCGCCATCTCCCCGGCCTTCCAACCAGCCGCGCCGATTTGCAGGCGCTGCCCGCGTCGCAGCGCGGGCGACTGCTGGCGGAGATGGGCAATCTGCTTCACACGCTCCACACCCTGCCCCTGCCCGCCGATCTTCCCGCGGCCGATACCCCCCATACGCCGGACCAGTGGAACGCGCTGCGGCAGCGGGCCGAAACCCAGCTGTTTCCTCTGCTCTCGGGAAAGTTGGCAGACGATCTACGCGGGGCCCTGTCCGCGCTGGACACGGCGTCGCTGCGCCCCGCGCGGACGGGCTTCATTCATGACGATCTCCACCCCGCCCATATTCTGCACGATCCGGCGAGTGGGCGTTTAACCGGCCTTTTGGATTTCGGGCGCAGCGGGCGCGGCGACCCTGCCGTCGATATTGCGGGGTTCCTCTATAATTGGGGGAACGGGCCGCTGACCGAACTCGCCTATCCGGGGCTTGCCGATCACCTTCCGCAGGCGCGCGCGCTGGCCCGAACCTATGAGGTGCAATGGGCGCTGGAAGGCATCAAGCGCCAGGATATGCGCTGGCTGCTCTATGCTTTAGGTGCGGCAAAGGACTTTTGAGCCCACGCAAGCGGCGCGTTGCATTCGAAATGATTTACCTTAAAAGCCCGTCATTTCAGATGACTGGCATTCTACCCGCGCGCGCGGTAAACTGCTTTTCAAATGGTCAGGAAAACTCCCCGCCCCCCCGAAGAGGCCCGCGCTATCGCCCGGGCTTTGCGCAAACGTTTCATTTCCGCAGAAGTGGAGGCGACGGCGCTGGAGGCATTGAAGCGGTTGAATATCGATCCTGCCGCCTTTCTCGCCCCAAAAGCAAAGCCGCCGGAAGCCGCGCCGACGCCGAAAGATCCGGCCAAAATGGCGAGTTTCTGGGGGCGGAGTTCTAAGGAAAGCACCATTGCCGCCGTGCGCGAACGCGAGGGCATTGTTCTCCCCGAGGCCGATAAACCGTTTACGGACGATGAAAAGCGCAAAGCAAGGGCGGTTTTGGCGGTGTTTAAAGAGCGCTACGGGCTTCCCGATAAAACAAATTAAAAAATCTCGAGCGATAATTTATTTTTGATTTAAATTTTATGCACCTCAAAAGCATCAATAAAGGAAGGATAGCATCGCTACTCTTCCTTTTTTTATTATTTTAACCCTACAGAGCGATAACTTAACAAAATAATATCGTCATTTTATTTTAATTTGAACACAACCATAAGATGATTTACTCTTTATAAACCACATATAACACAAGGGGTTGGCGCATGACCGGGTTCCGAAAATCACATTGGGCTTATTTCACCGCCACAGCATCACTTTTGATGTTTGCAGCGCCAAGCGTACAGGCGCAAACGTCGCAAATTGCCTGCCCTTTTTCACTCACAGCGCCATCGCTTCCGTCAAGCTTTGTTGCAAGCGGCGCTATTGATAATCAAACGACCGCCGATTGCGCCGCTTGGCAGCAGTTTATCTACCTGAACTGGCAAGCAGTAAGTGGCCAAGCAATCCCGGATAAGAGTGTTGCCGCCAGCCAGTTCGGTCTTCTCCCTGCGGGCGCAACAACGGTCTGGCAGAGTTTTACCCCGGCAAACTCGCTGTTTGAGCCCTCGTCCCCGGCCAGCCGAAACACGCCGCCGCCGCTGGTGCTAACGGCGACCTCGAAGTTCGGCAATGTTACGGTTAGTGGCATCGATCAGGCCAGCGGTGCCGTTTGGCTCACCAGCCAAAAGCAAAACCTGACCTATTATGATGTGCGCATGAACCCGAACGAAGTGGAATATGTCTCCTCCGTTCAAGGCGGCGGGCCGCTCAATACCGCCACCAATCAGCTTGCCTGCGTGACGGCGGTTCCGGCAGGCCAGACGACCGGCGGGTTTCGTCTGCCGATGGGCTATGGCAACGATACCGACTGTAACGGCAATAAAGCGACCTATGGGGACGATACGGGCTCGATCGAACTGAAAGCCGCCTGGGTTATTCTCAGTGCCGGGGATCCCAATAACAGCCGCTATCTCACCGCCAGTGCGACCGTGACCGACCCTTATGGCGTCACGACGACCCAGACCGTTGGCCTCGCGGGCTTGCATATTATTCGGCGGATGCCCGGCGCGTCGCAATTCCTGTGGTCGACCTTCGAGCATGTTGATAACACGCCGGACTATAATCTGACGACCCAGCAAGCCAGCGATCCGCGCACTGCGACGGGTGCCCCCCGAAACGCGCGGACGGACTATACCTATTTCAACAGCGCGTGCACGTCGGCGACCGACCCCTATTATAATTGCACGGTGAATCTGCAACCGCAAACCCCGTGCCCGACGAGCGCGGGTCGAACCCCCGCCAACCCAACCTGCTATCCCTATAATGCCCCCCAACAGGTAGGGCGCACGACGCCGCTGGAATTTCATGCCAATGGCGTCAACCAGTGGGTTTGGTCGCAGATTCCCAGCGCCTCGATCTTTCAATTCTATCGCTTGATCGATGTGCAGTGGCCGAATAATCCGGCCCCGCAACTTTTGTCCGGGGCGCTTGGGGCGGGGATCAATGGCACCCCCAATCCCACGAACATGGTGCCGGACTTAGTTGCAAACGACCCGACGACGCGCGTTATCGCCAATACCACTATGGAAACCTATGTACAGGCCGGGGCCTTCAAACAATCGGGAGGCGCGGGCACCTGCATGGATTGCCACGCCAGCGCCACGATTTCGGCCCTAACCGCCACTACCACCGCACCGGCGGCGACGGCGAAGGTGAATAAACCCGGCGTGCGCGCCTTTGCCTCCACGGCAGGCCAGACGGCCCCTACGGCACCCTTCCCCGCCGGGGATTATCTCGCCAGCTTCTCGTTCATTTTCCTGAACGCGACCGTTAAGCCGTAACTTCATACAGGTTTGGCCGCGCAGCCGATTCGTTTTCGGCGGCGCGGTCAGATTTTCAGCATTGAGTTTATTCCGCTAACTGCTCATCCAGGCAGCGGGTTAGGGGCGAGTCCACGTCGCCGGTATGCTTCGTTGTGACCGTTTCGATCAACAGCACCCAGCATTCTTCGTCGGCCACCGGATTGTGCCGCACGCCTTTCGGCACGGTGAGAAAATCGCCTTCGTTAAGAGTGGCAACATGGTCTTCAAACTCGATCCGCAGGCTGCCTTTCACGATATGAAATAGTTCATCTTCATCGTCATGGGCGTGCCAAACAAACTGACCTTTGAGTTTTGCCACTTTTAAATATTGATTATTCACTTGGCCGATAACCTTGGGCGACCAATAGTCGGTCACACGATCAAAGGCAGCGCGCAGATTGAGGGGCGTGGGGATGCGGGGGCTCTCCTGAAATCACCTTAGGATGATATAACATACCCTCGCGCCGAAGCAGTTGTTAGCTGTACAATGCCTTTGCTCTATTCTCAAACGCCGATACCATCCGCTTTACGGCTTCATTGAACAGGGTTTCGATAATCTTTTGCAGCATGCGATTGTGGAACTCGAAATCCACATAGAAATCCAATTCCGTCTGCCCTGGCGCATCGGGCAGGGCGCGGAAAATCCAATGATTGTTGAGATATTTAAACGGTCCTTCGGCATAGGCCACGTCAATGCGGAAATTCGCCGGGTCGAGCGTGACGTTACTGGTGAAGCGCTCGCGCACCACCTTATAGCCGATAATCAAATCGGCGCGGATATGGGCGTCCGACCGTTCGCGGATACGCGCTGCGAGGCACCAGGGCAGAAACTCAGGATAGCGCCCGACATCCGCCACCAGATCGTAAAGCTGCTGCGGGGTATAGGGCAGAAGCCGCTTTTCGGCATGGGTGGGCATGCGGTTTAGGCCGAAGCTTTCGCTAACTGCGCCTCCCGCGCGGCCCGCATCTGCGCGAAATCCTCCCCAGCATGGTAGGAGGAGCGCGTCAAGGGCGAGGAGGCCACCATTAGGAAGCCTTTGCCGTAGGCCTGCGTCTTATAGCTCGCGAACTCATCGGGCGTGACGAACCGATCCACCGCCGCGTGCTTCGGGGTGGGCTGCAAAAATTGACCGATGGTGAGGAAATCGACTTCCGCCGACCGCAGATCGTCCATCACCTGCAAAATCTCTTCGCGGCTTTCGCCGAGGCCCACCATCACGCCCGACTTGGTGAAGATCGACGGGTCGAGCCGTTTGACTTCCGACAAAAGCCGCAGCGAATGGAAATAGCGCGCGCCGGGGCGAATGGTCGGGTAGAGGCGCGGCACGGTTTCAAGATTATGGTTGAACACGTCCGGGCGCGCTTCCACCACCACTTCAATCGCGCCATCTTTGCGCATGAAATCGGGGGTCAGCACTTCGATGGTCGTTTGTGGCGAGCCTGCGCGCACCGCCCGGATCACGCGGGCGAAATGATCGGCCCCGCCATCATCGAGATCGTCGCGGTCAACCGAGGTGATGACCACATGGGCAAGGCCCATGCGGCTCACGGCTTCGGCCACATGCTCGGGCTCGTGCGGGTCAAGCTTATCGGGCCGTCCGGTCGCCACATTGCAAAAAGCACAGGCGCGCGTGCAGACATTGCCCAAGATCATCACGGTCGCGTGCTTCTTGGCCCAGCATTCGCCGATATTCGGGCAGGCCGCCTCTTCGCAGACAGTGTTGAGCTTCAACTCCCGCATCATCTGGCGGGTATTATTATATTCAGCCGAGACCGGCGCTTTCACCCGAATCCAATCGGGTTTCCGTTGGATGGGATTATCCGGCTTATTGGCCTTTTCCGGGTGGCGGAGTGCGGCGGCAGCAGCCTTATCGGTCATCATCCAAATCCCTTCGCGGCGTCACACGCGCGTCATAAACGCTCCGATAAAGTGGAGCAAGGCGTTCTTATCGTCAGGGGCGCTGCCCCCAACACCCCCGCCCAAGGGCAACGGCCCTTGGGGAACCCGATCTCTATTAAGTAAATTAGAAAAAGGGATTCTCAAGGGGCAAGCCCCTTGAGCGGAGTGCAGAGGCTGAGCCTCTGCGTGCTTGCCGACCATACAAAGACGGCGAGGCCTGTGAAAGCGCCCCGCCGTCATGCCTCACCTGTTAGAAATGGATCGCCCGACCGTAGGCGTCCAAAACCGCTTCATGCATCATTTCCGAGAGGGTCGGATGCGGGAAGACCGTGTGCATCAGTTCCGCTTCCGTTGATTCCAGTGTGCGCGCGATGGCGTAACCCTGGATCAGTTCGGTCACTTCCGCGCCGATCATATGCGCGCCCAGCAGTTCGCCGGTTTTCGCGTCGAAGACCGTCTTAACCATCCCTTCCGGCTCGCCCAGGGCAATCGCCTTGCCGTTGCCCATGAAGGGGAAACGCCCGACCTTCACACTATAACCCGCCGCCTTGGCTTTCGCTTCGGTCAGGCCGACCGAGGCAACCTGCGGCTGGCAATAGGTGCAGCCCGGAACATTGCTGGTATCGAGCGGATGAACATCGCCCACGCCGAAGATTTTTTCGACGCAGATCACGCCTTCGTGGCTGGCCTTATGGGCAAGCCAGGGCGGGCCTGCGAGATCGCCGATGGCGTAAACGCCGGGCTCGCCGGTGCGGCAATAATCGTCGATAACCACATGGGTCTTCTCGACCTTAACCCCCGTGCCCTCAAGCCCGATATTCTCGACATTGCCGACGATGCCGACCGCGAGAATCACCCGGTCCACGGTGATTGCCTGGGTTTTGCCGCCCTGGTCCACCGTGACGGTCACGTTGTTCGCGCCCTTAGTGATGCTCTTAGTCGCGGCCCCGGTGAGGATTTTCA